>DASUJA010000049.1:0-42449 GCA_036279515.1 Rhodocyclaceae bacterium
AATCAGCAGGGCCAGGGCGAGGCGCGTTTTTTCGCCGCCGGAAAAACTGCGGCAGGGCGTGTTTGCCATGTCGCCACGGAAATCGAAACCGCCGATGTAGTCGCGCAAGTCCTGTTCGCGGGTTTGTGGTTCCTGACGCACCAAATGTTGCAGGGGCGATTCGTCGGGGCGCAGTTGTTCCAGTTGGTGCTGGGCGAAGTAGCCGATGCGCAGATGGCGGCCTTCCACGCGCTGGCCCGTGAGGGGCGCCAGTTCGCCGGAGAGGCATTTCACCAGTGTCGATTTACCGGCGCCGTTGCGGCCCAGCAGGCCCAGGCGCAGGCCGGGGCGAATGCTCATGCTCACGCTTTGCAGCAGCGGTGTTTCACTGTAGCCGACGCTGGCCCGGTCCAGGGACAGCAGCGGATCGGAGAAGGCTTCCGGTTCCAGGAAGGTGAAGGAGAAGGGGCTGTCCACGTGGGCGGCGGCCACTTCTTTCATGCGGTCCAGGGCTTTGATGCGGCTCTGGGCCTGACGCGCCTTGGTGGCCTGGGCGCGGAAACGGTCCACATACTTTTGCAGGTGGGCCACTTCGCGTTGTTGCTTCTCGTGCATGGCCTGCTGGTTGGCGAGGCGCTCGGCACGGGTGCGCTCGAAGGCGGTGTAGTTGCCCTGGTAGAGCGTCATGGTCTGCTGCTCCACATGCACGATGCGGCTCACCACGGCGTCGAGGAAATCCCGGTCGTGGGAGATCAGCAGCAGGGTGCCGGGGTAGCTCTTGAGCCAGGCTTCGAGCCAGAAAACCGCGTCCAGATCCAGGTGGTTGGTGGGCTCGTCCAGCAGCAGCAGGTCCGAGCGGCACATGAGGGCGCGGGCCAGATTGAGGCGCACGCGCCAGCCGCCGGAGAACTCGGCCACGGGCCGGGTGAAATCGGAGTCCTTGAAGCCGAGGCCGTGGAGCAGTTCCGCGGCGCGGGCCTTCGCGCCGTAACCGCCGATCTCCTGGATGCGGCCATGGAGCAATGCAATCTGTTCGCCCTGATGGTTGGCTTCTGCCGCCACCAGTTCCTTCTCGATGCGGGCCAGTTCCTCGTCGCCGCCGAGCACGAAGTCTTGAGCGGCTTCGGCCAGGGCCGGCGTGTCCTGGGCCACGTGGGCGATCACCCAGCCGGGAGGCATTTCCAGATCGCCGCTGTCGGCGTGGAGCAGGCCGCGCAGCAGCGCCATGAAGGAGGATTTGCCGCAGCCGTTGGCGCCGGTGAGGCCCACCTTCCAGCCGGGGTGAATCTGGAAGGTGGCGTCCGCCACAAGGCGGTCGGCGCCACGGGAAAAGGCAAGGCGGCGGAGTTGGATCATGACGACGTATCAGGAATGCATGGCCGAAGCCGGCCAGAAGGGGCCGAATGATACGTCAGGCCCTATGGGAGAAAGTCCGAATTAGGTGTGGCCCCGCAATGGCGCACGGGACAGTTCGTTGTTTTCGTCGGCGATGCGGGTGAGAAAGCCGAGGAACTGCTCCCGCTCATCGTCACCCAAAGGCGTCAGCAGGCGGTCCTGTACGCGCACCACGGCTTCTTCCACGGTGTTCAGCAAGGTTTTGCCCGTAGCCGTGAGATGCACCAGCCACACGCGACGGTCGGCAGGACTTTCGCGGCGCTCCAATAGCTCGGCGATTTCCATCCGCTTCAACACGTCGCCCGCCGTGCTGCGGTTAAGGGCAGCCAGACCAGCCAGGGTGATTTGCTCAACGCCGCTGTGCTTGCTCAACAACTTGAGCACCGCGTATTGGATGGGCGTGATGCCGTGCTTTTCAAATTCCTCGTGGAACAAGCCCTGGCAAATCTGATGGCAACGCCGGATCAGGTGAGCCGGCATTTCGTACAGATTGTTTTCGATTTCGGTTTCTATTTTGGATTTATTCGGCACTTGTGATTTCAAGTTCAATTTTCCCCACCCCCTCCACATGGCCGAGGATCTTGTCCCCTGCCACCACCGGCCCTACCCCCTCGGGCGTCCCGGTGTAAATCAGATCGCCCGCTTGCAGGTGATAGAACTTGGACAAATGGGCGATGAGTTCGGGGATGCTCCAGATCAGGTAGCTCAGGTCTGACTTTTGTCGCAGCTCACCGTTCAGGCTGAGTGCGATTTCACCTGCCTTCAGCATGCCAAGTTCGGCGAATGGAACGATCTCCGAAATGACCGCGCCGTTTTCCACATCCTTGCCCAAGTCCCACGGGCGGCCCTTGTCGCGGGCCGCGAACTGCAAATCGCGGCGCGTCAGGTCTAGTCCGCAAGCATAGCCGAAAACCACTTTTTCAGCGTCGGCTTCAGTGACTCGAAAAGTCGGTGCGCCGATGGCGACGACAAGTTCCATCTCGTAGTGGAAATTCTTTGTGCTCAGGGCGTACGGCATCTTGCTGCCCGAGAGCAGGATCGCGTCCAGACTCTTGGTGAAGTAGAAGGGCTCGCTGCTGGCCTTGTCGATGGGGTTGCCCATTTCAATGGCGTGAGCGGCGTAGTTGCGGCCCACGCAAAAAATGCGGCGCACAGGAAAGCGGGCATCGGTACCTTTGACCGGGACGGAGACGACGGGCGGTGGCGGGAAAACGTATTGGGTCATGGGCATTCCTTTCGTTGGAGTGTTCTTCAGCTCATGCGTGATTGTCTGTCATTGTTCGATGGGTGCGTTGCCGAGCAGGCAGGCTACGTGAAAGCGGCGCCTTCACCACGTTATTTTGACGTGACTGGCTACCAGCTTGATTTGGCGGATTATTTCCGGGGGGGGCGAAATTTCTATTCGCTCCCTTCTCCAGTGCGCATCTGTGAACCATACTGGGATTGGACGCGGGCCGTGGTTCCCGGTGAGCTTCGCCTTGAAGAAGGGCGCGGTCAGGGATGTCAAAAGAGATCATGGACTTGGACCGTCCAGGGGGGGGCGGAGCGGGGCCGGGTGTGGATTCCCAATGGGCGGTCAGCACGGCTCTTTGTCGCTCATCTTCCTTCGCGCGGATTGCTTGGAGATGGCGGCTCGTGGACAAGGCGAAAGACGCAAGTAAGAAGGCCGGACTGATCTTCAAGCGCTACGACTTGGCCGTCGAAGCGGCGGAGCGTCAGGTGGTACGGCAGGTGTCGGACGATGATCTGCTTCAGCGTGTCGCTACCTGTCTGGTGGCCGGCGATGAAGACGAGACCCGGGCCGTCGTGACCGAAGTTCTGCACAGCCGCCAACCGCTAGACATCATCAACCGAGGACTGATCCCCGGCATGAAGGAAGTGAGTCGCCTGTGGGATCTGGGCGAGTACTTCCTCCCTCAGGTGATCCTCTCTTCCGATGCCATGATCGCGGGCATCGGCCTTTGCGAAGAAAAGATGGGCCGGCGCATGGAGCGTAAGGCCAAGGTCGTGACACATACGGCTGAGGGCGACATTCACGACATCGGCATGCAGATCGTCAATGCTCTGCTCCGCGCATCCGGCTTCGACGTGATCACTCTGGGTGCCGACGTGCCGGTGGATGACGTGGTGGAAGCCTGCCGCATGCATAAGCCGGTGATGGTGACGGGTACGGCGCTGATGACCACCACCATGACGGCCTTTCCCCGCGTTGCCGCCCGGCTCAAAAGCGCGGGCCTGGAGATTCCCTTCGTTTGCGGCGGCGGTGCCGTGAGCGAGGACTTCGTAACGAGCTTCGATTACGGCATCTGGGGCAAGGAGGCGGGCCATGCGCCCGCCATGGCCGAGGATGCTTTGAACGGCCTTACCTGGCGCGACATGCGGGCAAAGTGGAACGGTTGATGGGAGATGGCGCAATGGCACTGACCGATGTAATGGCCTACGGCAGTTCGGATGAAATGATGTTCGGCTTTTCCCGCAAGCCGGTGACGACCCGGCGCGGGCTGGTCATCGGCGGCGGCGCGGTGATCGCCGAGGTGGTGCCCCATCCCCGGCCCGGTAGCGAGAAGACCATGCACACGCTGGTGCGCGAATTTGAACGCGCCAACGAAGACGTGCTGGAACGTTGCGTGAGCATCGGCGCCCCCTGTGTGGTGCTGGAAAACGAGCACGTGTTTCAGATGACCCATGACCCGCGCTGGGGCAAGGAGATCGCGGCCCAGGCCGCTCGCCAGATCGACGAGTACGAAGCCCAGTACGGACTCAAGGCGGCCTACCGCGCCACCATCGCCGACCTGCGCAAACCCGACATGGTGAACATTCGGGATTCGGAGCGCACGCGCAACGTGCTGGATGCCTTCGACGCCTGCGCCGAACACGCGGACATCGTTTCCATCGAATCCATCGGCGGCAAGGAAATCTTCGATCACTGCATCATTCGCAACGACATTACCGGCCTGCTGTTTTCCCAGGCGGTGCTGGGTAGCCGCGACATGGCCTGGCTGTGGCCCCAGATCGTGGAGATTGCCAACCGGCACGGCGCCATTCCCGGCGGCGACACGGATTGCTCCCAGGCCAACACCGCCATGTTCATGGCCGGCGGTTTCGTCGCCAAGGACGTTCCCCATACCCTCGCCGCCCTCAGTCGCGCCATCGGCGCGGGCCGCTCCCTGGTGGCCTACGAATGCGGCGCCCAGGGGCCGGGTAAGGACTGCGCCTATGAGAACCCCATCATCAAGGCCGTCACCGGCTTGCCCATGTCCACCGAAGGCAAGACCGCCGCCTGCGCCCATTCCTCTTTGTGCGGCAATGTGATGGCCGCCGTGTGCGACCTCTGGGCCAACGAAGCGGTGGAGTATCACCGCCTGTTCGGCGGCAGCACGCCGGCGGTGTTCGCGGAAATCCTCAGCTACGACGTGGCGGCCATGAATGCGGCCATCGACTTGGGCTACGAGAAGCAGTACCAAGCCTGCCTGGTGCATTCGGACCGTTATCGCAGCCCACACGGTTTCATCCTTTGCCCCGACAACGCCTGGGCCATCGGCAAGGCCCTGGTGGATCACAACGCCAGCTACTACGCCCGCTCCCGCGCCGCCGCCATGAAGTGCGGCGAGTTGATGCTCGCCGATCCGCAACTGGGCTTCACCGCCTTCGAGAAAGAGTCTCTCCTTGGCTACATGAAGGAAATGGAAGCCCTGCCTGAGAAGGAAGAGGATTTCATCGACCTGTGCCTCGACAAGTACCGCAAGGTGAAGGGCTTTCTGCCAGAGGCCTACGGTTTGTAACGGCGCAGCGGCACAGAAGACAAGATATGGACCGTCTGGCCATCGCCATGGATCTGGGAACCAGCGGTTTTCGCGCCCAGGCTCTGGATCTGGTTTCCGGCCAGATTCTCTCCACGGCCATTACAACCCGCCATCCGCTGCCCGGCGCCAATGTCATCGATCATCTTCACTTCACCCTGGAGGTGGGCGGAGAGGCTGTGCAGGAATTGATGGTGCACGCAGTGAACCGCGTGCTGGAGCAATTGCGGGTGCCGCTCCGGCAGGTGCGGCGACTGGCCGTCTGCGGCAATCCCACCCAGCTCTCCCTGTTTCAAGGCATGGAGATTCGTGACCTCGCCTACGCCGGTTCGCGCAAGCTGCGCGACTTGGGTGTGGAGCCGCCCACGCGCGAGGCGGAGATACGTGTCGCCGCCGACTTCCCCGACCTGCTGTTGCCGGCAGGATGCGAAGTCGTCATCCCTCCCGCCGTCCATGACGAGGTGGGCGCCGACGCCCTGGCGCTGATTCTCCAGAGCGGCCTTCTGGCGCGGGACAAGACGGCCATCGCCATCGACTATGGCACCAACGCGGAAATGGCCCTGCTTCACGAAGGCCGCATCCATACCGGCTCCGCAGCTGCCGGGCCGGCCCTGGAAGGGCAGCACATCGCCTGCGGCATCCTGGCCGCGCCGGGCGCCATCGCCGGGTTGGAAGCCACCGACGCAGGCCATCGCCTATTGGTGTTGGACCGGGAGATGCAGCCCGTGCCGGGTGCCGTGGTGGACTTGCGCGAGGCCGTCGCCCCTCTGGAGGATGCCGGGCCGCAGGCGGTCGCCATCACCGGCACCGGCGTCATTGCGGCCCTGGAACAGGGGCTCCAGACCGGCGCCATCGTCTTGCCCCACATTCGCACACGAGACCAGCGCCTGCATTTCGGCCAAGACATCTATCTCACGGAAGATGATGTGGCCGAAGCAGGCAAGGCCATCGGCGCCATCCGCGCCGGTTACTCCACCCTCTGCGTGGAGGCGGGCATCGGCCCTGCGGACATTCACACCGCTTATCTGGCTGGCGCTTCCGGTACCTACATGGACGCCCGCAAGGCCAGCTATCTGGGGCTGGTGCCGCCCAGGGCGGCGGAACTGCATCAGGTGGGCAACACCGCCCTCGCCATGGCCCGCGATCTGGCACTGGCGCCCGAAAAGCTCGCGGCCATGAAAGACCTGGCCCAGCGCTTGCGCGAAACCCATTGCATGTTCGCCCTCTCCAAAACCTTCGGCCATCTCTTCGTGCTGGAGTTGTCCCACTGGACCGAAGGCATGCCCTTGTCCATGTATCGCCAGTTGCTGCATCGCTATGACTTGCCCGATCTGCCGCCGGCCATCCCAGCACCCCTCGTGGTGCGGACCGTGGACAGGGACATCGACGATCTGGGCGTCCTGGGGCTCGTTACCGTCGAACAGGTGGGCACGTTGGCGTGGCAGCAATTTGCGGGCTGCACCGGCTGCCTCAGTTGCGTGCGCGAATGCCCCGCCCACGCCATTTCGGTGGGGGCCGAGGGGGCTGCGGCAACGCCGCCAGCATTGATCGTCGATCACGCCCTTTGCAATGGTGTGGCATGTCGGCGCTGCGAACAGGTTTGTCCCGCCGGCGTATTCCGGCTGAACGCCTTTTTCGGCGCTGGTGTCGCGCGCCCCTCGCGGAAGCCCTGACCATGGCGGTGATCGGTATCCTGACCTGCGAGGTGTTGGAACAGGAATTCGCCCGCCTGCTGGGAGATGACGTGGACCTGAAACGCATCACCGTGTTGGAGGATCGATACTCCGCCCGCCTCATCGAGCTGCTGGAGGCCCGCGCCGTGGGCGGCTTGCAGCGCATCCCCCATCTCAACGCCTTTCGCCCGGAACCGGATCAAGGATTGGAGGTGTTGGTGCGTGTGCTGCCCATGGGCCTGCATCGCACTCGTCAGGTGTTGCGCAAGGCACTGACTGACGCGGCCCACGCATTGCGGCCCCATGTGGATGCGCTGATGCTGGGCTACGGCCTGTGCGGCAATGCCCTGGAAGACCCGCGCGCCGTTCTCGACGTGGATCTACCGCTCTTTCTGCCCATGGATGATGGGCATCCCGTGGACGACTGCGTGGCCTTGTGCCTGGGCGGTCGGGATCGCTACTACGGCGAGCAGTGCAAGGTGGCGGGCACCTATTTCCTCACGCCGGGATGGTCCCGGCACTGGAAGCGCATGCTCGACGGCCCCTCCGGTAAAAGTGGACAACCGACCATGAGTCGCGTGCTCTCCGGCTACGAGCGGGCGCTCCTGGTGCAGACCCCGGCCTTGGCGGACGAAGAGCTGGAGCGGCGCGGCGAGGAGTTCGTCCGCGCCTCGGGCTTGCGTTTAGAGCGCTGCCGGGGGAGCACTGACTTGCTGACCTCGGCCTGGAATGCGGCAAAAAAAGCGCTGACGGCTCCAGGCGCGAGGGTGAAGGAGGCGTTGCCATGAGCGCCATTCCGCAGACGGGAAAAGATCTGGCTGCCTTGCCCTGTCTGCACGAAGGTGAACACGCGCGACTGTTTCTCCAGACCGACAGCGCCTACGGCGTTCCCGTCGTCATCAAGACACTGCGCGCCGATGCAGCCACTCCATTCCTCGCCGAGCGCCTTGCCCATGAGTACCGGATCACCGCCGGCGCTCGCATTCCCGGCCTGCGCCATGCCTGCGCCAAGCTGGACGTGGGGGGGCGCCCGGCGCTGGTGCTCGAATACTTCGAGGGCGACACGCTGCTCAATGCCTGTGTGCGGCAGCGCCTGCCTCTGGTGGAAATTCTGGAAGTGGCCGTTGCCATCGCTGCCATGCTGGAAGGCATGCACCGGCGCCATCTGGTGCATCGCAATCTCTCTTGCACCCACATCCTGGTGGCACCGAACCGGCGCGAGGTCATGTTTATCGGCTTTGGCGGCGCATCCATCACCAACGGCAAAGGCGTGGTGTCGGATGAGAGCGCGCTGACCGCTGAATCTCTGGCCTACGTTTCCCCAGAGCAGACGGGGCGGATCAACCGGCAGGTGGATCGTCGTGCCGATCTCTATTCCTTCGGCGCAGTGCTTTATGAAATGCTCACTGGGCAGCCGCCCTTCGTGTCCTCCGATCCTGCGGAACTCATTCATCGACATTTGGCGCAGACGCCTGTCGCAGCTCATGAAGTGAATGCTGACGTGCCCCCGATGGTATCGGCCATCGTCATGCGGCTGTTGGCCAAGCACCCTAATGATCGCTACCAGTCGGCCTTCGGCGTTCAGGCAGACTTGGCCGCCTGTCTGGCCCAGTTGCGGGAAACGGGCCAGGTGGGTGATGTAACTCTGGGCAAGGCTGATTACAGCGACCTGTTTCATTTGCCCGAGGGGCTTTATGGCCGGGAGCCGGAACTTCGTCGACTTCAGGATGCGGTCAAGGCTGCCGGCCAGGGCAGCGGTAGTGTCGTACTGGTGACGGGGAGGGCAGGCGTCGGCAAGACCGCCTTGGTGGAAGCACTGCGGTCTCACGTGAGCGGGGCCGATGAAGCTGGAGCCGATGGGGCCGCAACCGATGGGGCTGGATCCGTTGCGCAGGGCGTCTGCTTCATCAAAGGCGAGTACGACGGCTCCCAACGACACGTGCCCTACGCGGGGCTGCTCCATGCCTTCGGCGAATTGATCGATCTGGTGCTCACTGAAAGCGCGGAACAACTGGCCCAGCGGCGGGCAAGCATTCTGGAAGCGGCAGGGGGGAGCGCAAGCCTGCTAGTGGAGCTGCTGCCTCGTCTGGAACTCATCATCGGCCCTCAGCCGCCTGCACCGGAGCTGGGGCCGAAAGAGATGCAGAACCGCTTCCACCATCTGCTCCATGAATTCTTCTTCGCCCTCGCCAGTCGGGAACGTCCGCTGGTGTTGTTCCTCGACAATCTGCAATGGGCCGATCAGGCCTCCCTGCAATTGCTCCATGTACTCCTGACTGAGATCGACACCCATCCCATCGTTTTCGTCGGTGCTTACCGCGATGACGAGGTGACTGCCGGACATCCTCTTACCGCGCTGCTGGACACGCTTCTGCCTCTGCGTTCCATCGTCAGCACCATGGCACTGGGGAACCTCCCCTTCGCTGCGCTCAATCAAATGGTGGCGGAGGCCATCAAGCTGGAACTGGCGGACACGCAGCCCTTGACCCAGTTGATCCTCGATAAGACCGACGGCAACGCCCTGTTTGCCCTTCAGTTGCTGCAATCGATTTACGAACAGGGGCTGCTTGCCTTTGATGGCGAGGCTCGACGCTGGACCTGGAATGGGAGCGACATTCAGGCCCTGAAAATTCCCAGCGGCGTGGCAGCATTGATGACTGAGAAGTTGGACCAGTTGCCGGAGGAGTCCCAGGCGGTGCTTTCTGCCGCGGCCTGTATCGGCACGCGCTTCGATTTTCCGCTGTTAGTGCAGGTTCTGGAATTGCCAGAAGCGGAGGTGGCCGAGGCGCTGGCCGCTGCCGTCGATGGGGGGCTGGTGCTGTCGCCGGAGGGGGGGCAGTCCTCCGCAGAGGTGCAAAAGCTTGCTCGGCATTTCGAGTTTTCCCACGACCGCGTACGGCAAGCCGCCTACGGTCGGCTGCCGCAAAAGCAACGGCGCCTCAACCATCTCCGCATCGGAGGCCTGCTGCTGGCGTGTACGCCGCCGGACGCTGTGGAGGAGGACGTATTCGAGATCGCGGACCGATTCAACGAGGGCTTTCAATATCTGTCGGACGAGGCGGAACGCCAACAGTTGGTGACGCTCAACCTGATGGCAGGGCGCAAGGCCAAGCGGGCTGCGGCATATCAGTCCGCCATTCGCTACCTGAGCATGGGCATCGGCCTGCTGCCCGCCGATCGCTGGGAACGTAATCCGGAGCAGACCCTCAACCTATTTCTGGAAGCGGTGGAATCCGAATACCTAAGTACCAATTTTGAACGGGCCGAACGTCTGTCAGTGGAAGTGCTGGAGCGCACCGAGGATCTGTTCGTCCGGGTTCGCGTCCATGAGCTCCGGATACTCTTCTTCACGGCCCAGGATCGCAACGACGCTGCCATCGATGCGGGTCTGAAAGCCCTGGCCGAACTGGACATGCCCCTGAGCCAGGAAGACGCAGCCTCCGCCGAGGAGCAACGGGAGTTGGCGGCGCTGGAAAATATCGAACTGCTGGCGCAGTTGCCCTTCATGGCTGACCCCCGGCAGCTGGCGGCGATGCGCATCCTGATGCAACTGACCGCGCCAACCCAGCGGGCCAATCCGGCGCTGTTGCGGATCATCATTGGTCGCATGGTGTTGCTCTCGGTGAAGCATGGCAACTCGCCCATGGCGGCGTTTGCCTATGGCTGGCATGGCGCCTTGCTTTGCGGTAACCCGGAAGGCATCGAAAGCGGATACCGCTTTGGCTTGTTGTCCCTGAACGTGATGAGCCAGTTCAACGCGCCGGAGTTGGCGAGCAAAGTGGCCTTCCTCTTCAACGCCTACGTGCGGCATTGGATGGAGCACGCACGGGAATGCGTCGGCCCCTTGCAGGACGCCTATCGACAAGGGGTGGAAACGGGCGACCTGGAATACACCTACTACGCAGCAATCCATCACTGCACCGCGCTTTTTTGCACGGGGGCGCCCCTGGAGCTGATACGCCGCAAGCAGGTGGAATATCTGGAGGCAATGGAAAGATCGCGGCTGCTTTTCCACATTCAATTGGCGCGCATCTGGAGTCAGACGGTGGCAGCCTTGTGTGGAGAGGGCGGAGAGAGTGGCGACGGTGGCCGAGGTGAAAAATCGCCCTTGGCCGGCGACTTGTTCGATGAGTCGCGCTTTCCTTCGGACTGGGTGGGGGAACACAACGCCGTCCTCGCTTTCAATACCTTCCATGCCCGCACGGTGCTCCAGTATCTCTTTGGTGACTACGCGGGGGCCGCGGCTTCCGGCCTGCTGGCGGAGAAGTACGTGGGTGCGGCTCAGGGCTTGTTCCATCAGGCGGATCATTGCTTCCATTACGCCTTGGCGCTGCTGGCGGAGCCGGCTGGCAGGGCCATGGGCGCCGAGGGAAAATGGGCGCACCAGGTTCTGCCACTGATCGATAGACTCAAGCATTGGGCGGCGCTTGCGCCCATGAACTTCGCCCACAAGGTGGCCTTGCTGGAGGCCGAGCACGCCCGTGTCAGCGGCGCCAGCGGTCGCGCCATGGAGCATTTCAACGAGGCCATCCGACTGGCACGAGAGAACGGCTACTCCCAGGACGAGGCCCTGGCTTGCGAGCGGGAGGCCTTGTTCTACGACGGGTTGGGCCGCGACGAGATCGCCGGCGTTTCCTTGCGCAAGGCAATGGAGCTATTACGCGCCTGGGGCGCCACGCGCAAGGTTAAAGAGTTGGAGCGCCGTCACAAGCTTTTGGTCCGCCAGACGTCGGCGCTCCTGGACGCGGTGGCGGTGGTGGAAGCCACCCACACGCTTTCCCAGGAAATCCGTCTGGAGCAATTGCTCCAGCGCCTGATGCACATCGTGATCGAGAACGCCGGCGCCGAGAAGGGCGTGTTGATTCAGAAGAGCGGTGGGGATCTGCTCGTTCAGGCCCGAAGCGTGGTTGGCGCCGGTCAGGTGGAGACGATGCAGAACATTCCCGTGGACCGTAGCGGCGAAGCGGCGCTTTCGGTGGTCAATTACGTGGCCCGTACCCAAAGTCCGGTGGTGCTGGGCGATGCCTGCCACGATAGGACTTTCGGTACGGACCCCTACATCGCCGATCACCGCACCCGCTCCCTGCTGTGTTTGCCCATCATTCATCAGGGCAAGCTCTCGGGGCTGCTGTATTTGGAAAACAATTTGGCGGCGGATGTCTTCACCTCCGATCGGTTGGAGTTGTTGAAGGCGCTCGCTTCCCAGGCGGCCATTTCCATGGAGAACGCAGCGCTCTATGCGAATCTGGAAAGCACCATCGACGCCCAGAAAAAGGCCGAGGCCGAGCTGCGTCAATACCGGGACTATCTGGAGAAGCAGGTCTCGGCGCGCACGGCGGAACTGACCCAGGCCAACGCGCAGCTAGTGCAGGAGGTCGCTGAACGCAGGAAGGTGCAGGAGGCGCTCAAGCAGCGCCTGGTGGCCCTGACGGAGCCGCTGGAGACCGCCGAGGTAGGCTTCAGCGATCTCTTCAATATGGAGGAAATCCAGAAGATTCAGGATGCCTTCGCTGCCGCGACCAACGTGGCATCCGTCATCACCAAGCCCGACGGCACGCCGCTCACGGTGCCGAGCAATTTCTGTCGGCTCTGCCGCGACATCATTCGCAAGACCGACAAGGGATACGCCAACTGCATCTTCTCCGATGCCACTATCGGTCGTCACAACCCCGATGGCCCCATCGTGCAACTCTGTCTCAGTGGCGGCTTGTGGGATGCGGGGGCGAGTATCACGGTGGGCGGCTGGCACGTTGCAAACTGGCTCATCGGACAGGTGAAGAACGAAGCCATCGATGAGGAAAAGATTCTGTGTTACGCCCGCGAGATCGGCGCCGACGAAGGTGAGTTCCGGGAGGCCCTGCGGGAAGTGCCGGTCATGTCCCAAGCGCAATTCAGGACCATCGCCAATGCGCTGTTCCTGCTTGCCAACGAGCTGTCTCTCAAGGCCTATCAGAACGTCCAACAGGCGCGATTCATCACCTTGCGCCAACAGGCCGAGCAGGCGCTGATCGACGCTCAGGCCAAGCTGGAGCAGCGGGTGGACGAACGCACCGCGGAACTCAGTGCAACCAACCAGCGTCTGATGGCGGAAATTGAAGAACGGGGCAGGGCCGAAGAGGCCTTGCGCCAGAGCGAGCAGCGCTTCCGCGCGATTTTTGACCAGACCTTCCAGTTGATCGGTGTGGTGGATGTGAACGGAACGCTGCTTCAAGCCAACAGGACGGCGCTTGAATTCGCAGGCGTCAGCGAGGCCGATGTGATCGGCAAGCCCTTTTGGGCTACGCCCTGGTGGTCCCATTCCAGCGAGTTGCAGCAACAGCTTCGTTCTGCGATCAAGGAGGCCGCTGCCGGGAGGCTGGCACGATTCGAGGCGACCCACGCCACGCCCGATGAGGTGATCCACCATATCGACTTCTCGCTGAAGCCGGTTTCCGGTTCCGACGGACGGGTGGTGCAATTGGTGGCCGAGGGCCGCGACATCACCGAGCGCAAACAGGCGGAAGAGGCCCTGCGACAGTACAAGGATCAACTGGAAGAAGTGGTCTGGCAGCGCACCGAGGAACTGCGCCTGGCGCGGGATGCGGCCGAGGCGGCGAATAAGGCCAAGAGTGTGTTCCTGGCCAACATGAGTCACGAGCTGCGTACGCCGCTGAACGCCATCCTCGGCTTCTCCAGCCTGATCCGTCGTGACCCGGCCTTGCCGGAAAGCCTTTGGGGCAATCTGGACATCATCAACCGTAGCGGTGAGCACTTGCTCAGCCTGATCAACGATGTGCTTGAGATTGCCAAGATCGAGGCCGGGCGTCTGCAACTGGAAATCGAACCCTTCGATTTACACAGCATGGTGCACGATGTGACTGACATGATGCGGTTGCGCGCCCAGCAGAAGGGGCTGCAACTGCTACTCGACATGAGTGCCGACTTCCCTCCCTATATCCGGGGCGACGAGGCGCGTTTGCGTCAGATCCTGGTGAATCTGGTGGGCAATGCGGTGAAGTTCACCGAGCAGGGTGGCGTCACGCTGCGACTGGGTATCCGTAGAAACGGCAGGCTGCATCTGTTGATGGAGGTGGAAGACACCGGCCCGGGCATTAGCAAGGTAAATCAGAAGCGGCTGTTCCAGCCCTTTGTGCAGCTTGCCGAAGGCGGCGAGCAGAAGGGCACCGGGCTGGGGCTCGCCATTACGCGCCAGTTCGTGGAGCTGATGGGGGGCGTCGTTTCCGTGGATAGCACGTTGGGTAAAGGCTCCCTGTTTCGGGTTGAACTGCCGGTGGAGCCAGTGGCAGCAAGCGAAGTGTTCCAAACGGAAAGTCGGGCCGTGGGTGAAATTCAGGGACTGGTACCAGGGCAGCCCCGCTATCGCATCCTGATTGCCGAGGATCAAGAGGAAAACCGACTGCTGCTGGAGCAGTTGATGCGCCATATCGGCCTGGATGTGAAGCGGGCCGAGAACGGCGATCAGGCGGTAAAGGCCTTTGAGTCGTGGCAGCCGGACCTGATCTGGATGGATCGGCGCATGCCGGTGGTGGATGGCGAGGAGGCCACGCGCCGCATCCGTCGCCTGCCCGGGGGCGACAAGGTGAAGATCGTCGCCGTGACTGCTTCGGTGTTCAAGGAGCAGCAGCAGGAGATGCTGCGATCAGGGATGGACGACTTCGTGCACAAGCCCTACCGCTTCAACGAAATCTACGACTGCCTGGCGCGGCAGTTAGGCGTGAAGTACCTCTACAAAGCCGGGGAGCCGGAGCAAGCGAGTCCCGTCGTCCTGACCGCCACCATGATGGAAGTGCTGCCTGCCAAGCTACGGCAGGAGTTGCTGAATGCGGTGACGCTGCTGGACAGCGAGCGGATCGCCGATCTAGTCAAGCAGGTGGAAAGTATCGATGCCGGTCTGGGGCGGACGCTGTCCCGCCTGTCCGTCCACTACGACTATCCCTCAATCCTGAAGGCCCTTGATGACATCGATGGGGCGAAAGGAGAAATGACATGAATGCGAGTGTTGAATTGGAATTGCGAAAATTTGTCGCCCCGGAGTTTGTGTACGGGAGGGGAGCCCTCGGCTTGGTCGGGCGCTACGCGAAAAACTTCGGTGCCAGGAAAGCGCTGGTGGTCACGGATAGCGGCGTTATTCAGGCGGGCTGGGTGGAAAAGGTGCTCGACTCCTTCTATGCGGAAGGCATTCCTTCGGCAGTATTTCAAGGCGTTACCCCAAATCCCAAGGACTTCGAGGTCGCCAGAGGAGTCGAGTTCTATCGGGAGAATGAGTGCGACGTTATTGTTGCAGTGGGGGGCGGCAGCCCGATGGATTGTGCAAAAGGGATCGGCGTTGCCTTCGCCAACGAAAGAAGCGTTCTGGAGTTCGAGGGGGTGGATGAGGTGCCCATGCCAGGTCCGCCCTTGATCTGCGTTCCCACCACAGCCGGAACCGCAGCTGACGTTTCCCAGTTTGCGATCATTGCCGATGTGCGTCGCAAGCTGAAGATCGCCATTGTCAGCAAGACGGTGGTGCCGGATATTTCGCTCATCGATCCTGAAACCACCTGCACCATGCCTGCCGAACTGACCGCTGCCACCGGGATGGACGCGCTGGTCCACGCGATTGAGGCCTATGTGTCCAACGCCAGTTCGGCAGTGACCGATGTCAATGCCTTGGCGGCGATCCCCTTGCTGACGCATAACCTGGCCCCTGCGATCCAGAACCCCAAAAACATGGAATATCGGCACAACATGATGCTGGGTAGCCTGTTTGCGGGCCTGGCGTTTTCAAACGCCGGTCTGGGTTTGGTGCATGCCATGGCTCACAGCATGGGCGGGCTGTTGGATACGCCCCATGGAATCTGCAACGCCCTGTTGCTGGATGTCGTGGTGGACTTCAATTACGGGGCCGCATCCCAGCGCTATGAGCAAATTGCGAGGGCGATGGGGCTCGACTTGGCCGGTTTGGGAGCCGATGGCCGCAAGGCGGCGTTGTTGGCGTCCATTGCCGAATTGCGAAAGAACGCCGGCATTGATACGACCATCGGTGCGTTGGGCGTTGCCCCCGAGCATGTTCATCAATTGGCCATTAACGCACGCAACGATCCATGCACTGCCACCAACCCACGACAAGCCAGCGTTCAGGAAATCGAGGAACTCTATGACAGAGCGTGCTCCCTCTGAGGGTGTCGAACCGTCGCTGAGAGAGAAGATCATCGGCCTCGGAGAGCGGTCGATTCGGAAAAGCTACTATCCGCAGCTTCAGCAGCAGTTGGAGGAAGTCGAGCAGGCTCGTAAAGAGCTGGCCGAGAGTCGGGCCCTCTATCGTTCGCTGGTGGAAAACATCTCCGATGTGATCATCAGTCTGGATACCGATGCGAAGGTGACTTACGTCAGCCCGGTAATCCGCAGTCTGTGTGGCCTGGAGCCGGAACAGCTTGTCGGTGAGTCGTTCGGAAAGTTCGTCCATGCCGATGATCAGGGAGCCCTTGCGGCCAGCCTGGCGCGCGCCATGGCAGGGAAGCACGAACTGCACGAATTCCGGATGCTGGGCAGGGATGGCCCATGCCGCTACGTCAGGATATCCGTCCAGCCTCTTGGAGATGATGGTCATGTGATTGGGCTGACCTGTATCGTCAGCGACATTTCCGAACGCAAGCGGGACGAAGAGGCGCTGCGCGAAAGCGAAGCCAGGTATCGCCGTATCGTCGATACCGCGACCGAGGGTATCTGGATGCTTGATCGGAATTTCGTGACCATCTTTGTCAACAACTGTATGGCTGGGATGCTCGGCTATTCCTGTGAGGCCATGCTTGGCCGGCCATTCACCGATTTCTTGTTCGAGGAGGATCTGGCTGACCACGCGCGGCAGATGCAGCGTCGACAAGGGGGCGAGGCGGATCATTACGAACGCCGTTTTCGGTGCCAGGATGGACACGAGGTATGGATGCTCGTGTCTGCGACTCCCATCCTCGACGATGCGCGCTGCTTTCAAGGGTTGTTTGCAATGTTTACCGATATCACCGAACGCAAACGGGCGGAGGAGGATTTGCGACGCTACAAGGAGCAGTTGGAGGAAACGGTGCGCCAGCGCACCGAGGAGTTGCTGTTGGCGCGGGATGCGGCTGAGGCGGCCAACAAGGCCAAGAGCGTGTTCCTGGCCAACATGAGTCACGAATTGCGCACGCCGCTGAACGCTATTCTGGGGTTCTCCAGCCTGATCCGCCGCGCCCCCCAACTGCCGTCAAACCTGTGCGAGAACCTGGACATCATCAATCGTAGCGGCGAACACTTGCTGAGTCTGATCAACGACGTGCTGGAGATCGCCAAGATCGAGGCCGGGCGCTTGCAGCTGGAAATCGCTCCCTTCGATCTGGGGAGCATGGTGCGCGATGTGGCTGACATGATGGAGCTGCGCGCTAAGGAAAAGGGCTTGTCGCTCGTCCTCGACATTGCCCCCGGCTTTCCCCTGTACATCAAGGGGGACGAGGCACGCTTGCGCCAGATTCTGGTCAACCTGGTGGGCAATGCGGTGAAGTTCACCGAACGGGGGGGCGTGACGATTCGTCTGGGCGCACGGCAAAATGACCGGCTGCACCTCCTGATCGTGGTAGAGGATTCGGGCCCAGGCATCAGCGAGGAAAACCAGAAACGTCTCTTTCAGCCCTTCGTGCAACTGGGGAAAGGGGGCGAAAAAAAGGGCACAGGCCTGGGGCTGGCAATCTCTCGGCAATTTGTGGAGCTGATGGACGGCACCATTACCGTCCAAAGTACCTATGGCAAGGGTTCCCAGTTCCGGGTCGATTTGCCAGTGGTTCCGGTGGAAGCGGAGGCTGCTCTTGTGCCAGAGACCAAGACGCAAGGGCAGATCGCTGGGTTAGCTTCCGGTCAGCCGAACTATCGCATTTTGATTGCGGAAGACCAGGATGAAAACCGGCTGCTGCTCCATCGGCTGATGGCTGACATCGGTTTGGAAGTAAAGCGGGTCGAGAACGGCGAGCAAGCGGTACAGATGTTTGAGGCGTGGCGGCCGGACCTGATCTGGATGGATTGGCGCATGCCCGTGATGGATGGCGAAGAGGCCACGCGCCGCATTCGCCAGTTGCCCAGTGGCGACAAGGTGAAGATCGTGGCGGTGACTGCTTCTGTGTTCAAGGAGCAGCAGCAGGAGATGCTGGCGGCAGGGATGGACGATTACGTGCGCAAGCCCTATCGCTTCGACGAAATCTACGACTGCCTGGCGCGGCAGCTGGGCGTGCGGTACATCTACGAAGCCGAGAAACCAGATGGGCACGGTCCGGCGGTCTTGGTGCCGGCTATGCTCAAGGTGCTGCCGCAAGCCCTTCGGCAGGATCTTAAAAACGCATTGGAGTGCCTGGACAGCGAACGCATCGCCGATCTGATTCAACAGACGGAAAGCATCGACGCCGATCTGGGACGGACCCTATCCCACTTGGCGGAACATTTCGACTATCCGGCGATCCTGAAGGCCCTGGAACAAGTGGCGCAGGAGGGGCCCGCCCCGTAAGGCAGGCCCTGAGTCTTTACTCGATGCCTTGGCTGGCCAGGTATTCCTCGTAGGTGCCGCGGTAATCCACGATGCTGTGGTCGGGCTTGATGGCGATGATGCGGGTCGCCAATGAAGACACGAACTCTCGGTCGTGGGAGACGAACACCAGGGTGCCGGGGAACTTGTCGAGGGCCGTGTTGAGGGACTCGATGGATTCCATGTCCAAGTGGTTGGTGGGTTCGTCCATCAGCAGCACGTTGCGGCGCAGGAGCATGAGCTTGCCGAACAGCATGCGGCCTTGTTCGCCCCCGGAGATGACCTTAACGGACTTCTTCACTTCGTCACCGGAGAAGAGCAGACGGCCGAGGGTGCCGCGGATCAGGGTTTCCACGTCGCCGCCTTCATAGCCGCCTTCGCGGACCCATTGCACGATCCAGTCGGTGAGGCTTTCGCCGCTGGCGAAGTCGTCGGCGTGGTCCTGGGCGAAGTAGCCGAGCTTGGCTTTTTCGGCCCACTTGATGGCGCCGAAGTTGGGGGCGAGACCGCCCAGGTCGGTGCCGGCCAGCAGACGCAGCAGGGTGGTCTTACCGACGCCGTTTTCGCCGATGATGGCAACCCGGTCGCCGGCTTCCAGGGTGGCGGAGAAGCCCTTGATGATGGGCGTGTCCTTTTCATAGCCGAAGGTGACGTTGTCCAGCTCCACAGCTTGGCGGTGCAGCTTGTCCTTCTCGTCGTACTCGAAGCGAATCCAGGGGTACTGACGGGAGGAGGGCTTCACGTCCTCGGGCTTGATCTTGTCGATCAGCTTCAAGCGGCTGGTGGCCTGACGGGCCTTGGACTTGTTGGCGGAGAAGCGGCGCACGAAGTCCTGCAAGTCGGCGATGCGGTCCTTGGCCCGGGCATTGGCGGCCTGTTGGCGCTCGCGGGCCTGGGTGCTGGCTTCCATGAAGTCGTCGTAGTTGCCGCCGTAGACCTTGATGGTGCCGTAGTCCAGGTCGGCCATGTGGGTACAGACCTGGTTCAGGAAGTGGCGGTCGTGGGAGATGATAATCATGGTGGATTCGCGCTGATTGAGCACGTCTTCCAGCCAACGAATGGTGTCGATGTCCAGGTTGTTGGTGGGTTCGTCCAACAGCAGGATTTCGGGGTTGGCGAACAGGGCCTGACACAGCAGCACCCGTAGCTTCCAGCCGGGCGCCACTTCGCGCATGGGGCCGTTGTGCTGCTCGGTGGGGATGCCCACGCCCAGCAGCAGTTCGCCGGCGCGAGATTCTGCGGTGTAGCCGTCGTACTCGGCGAACTTGCCTTCCAGTTCGGCCGCCTTCATGTAGTCGTCTTCGGTGGCTTCGGGATTTGCGTAGATGGCGTCCCGTTCCTGCATGCAGGCCCACATCTCGGCATGGCCCATCAGCACTACGTCCAGCACCCGCACGTCTTCATAGCCGAACTGGTCCTGGCGCAGGAAGGCCATGCGTTCGCCGGGGTCGATGGAGACGTTGCCGGCGGAAGGCTCCAGCACGCCGGCGAGGATTTTCATGAAGGTGGACTTGCCCGCGCCGTTGGCCCCGATCAGGCCGTAGCGGTTGCCTTCGCCGAATTTGACGGAGACGTTGTCGAACAGGGGCTTGGCCCCGAACTGCATGGTGATGTTGGATGCGACGAGCACGGTTGAATTTTTCCGAAAAGCTGGGATTGGGCGAAGGGGCGGATTCTACTCGTTGCATGCGTTCGCATCAGCACTGTGTGGGAGATGGGAAAAGTCCTTGGTGTAACATCGCCGATCCCTTGAATTGAGCGTCCTATGGTTCCCCATCTGACCACCGCCCTGACCGGCCCTCTACTGGAGCTGGAAAGGAAATTCCTCGATAGCGCGACGGCCATTGAGCATTGGCTGCGCAGCCAATGGAACGAGCACACGCCGCCCTTCTATGCCTCGGTGGACCTGCGCAATGCGGGTTTCAAGCTGGCGCCCGTGGATACCAACCTGTTCCCTGGCGGCTTCAATAACCTGAATCCGGCCTTCCTGCCCCTCTGCGTGCAGGCGGCCATGGCGGCCATCGAGAAGATTTGTCCCGAGGCCCGTAACCTGCTGCTGGTGCCGGAGAACCACACCCGCAACCAGTTCTATCTGATGAACGTGGCGCGGCTGGCCAACATCCTGCGCCGCACCGGCCTCAACGTGCGCATCGGCTCCCTGTTGCCGGAAATCACCGAACCCACCACCCTAGACCTGCCCGACGGCCAGCAATTGGTGCTGGAGCCCCTGCGCCGTTTGGGTTCCGAAGGTCGTCGTCTCGGGCTGGATGGGTTCGATCCTTGCGCGGTGCTGCTCAACAACGACCTCTCCGCCGGCGTGCCGGAGATGCTGCTGAATCTCAACGAACAGTTCGTCATTCCGCCACTCCATGCGGGCTGGGCCACTCGGCGCAAGTCGCGCCACTTTGCCGCCTACCAGCAGGTGGCGACGGAGTTTGCGAACCACATTGGTATCGATCCCTGGTTCATCAATCCCGAGTTCGGGGTCTGTGACGGGGTGGATTTCCAGGAGCGTACCGGCGAGGAGTGTCTGGCCGCCAACGTGGACATGGTGCTGTCCCGCATTCGTCAGCGCTACAAGGAACACGGCGTCACCGCCGATCCCTTCGTCATCGTCAAGGCTGATGCGGGCACCTACGGCATGGGTATCATGACCGTGCGCGACGCCAGCGAAGTGAAGGGCCTCAACCGCAAGCAGCGCAACAAAATGGCCGTGGTAAAGGAAGGCCTGGAAGTGACCCAGGTGCTGATCCAGGAAGGCGTGCCTACCTGCGAGACGGTGGATGAAGGCACGGCAGAGCCGGTGGTCTATATGATCGACCGCTATGTGGTGGGCGGCTTCTACCGCGTGAATACGGCCCGGGGCATCGACGAAAACCTCAATGCGCCGGGCATGCACTTCAAGCCTCTCGATTTCGAGACCTGTTGTTCCCTGCCTGACGATTGTCTGGAGCCGGACGCACCGCCCAACCGCTTCTACGCCTATGGCGTGGTGGCGCGGCTGGCACTGTTGGCGGCTTCGCTGGAACTGGAACAAAGCGCACCGCAAGAATGATGCTGCGCCGACTTGCTCTGCTGCTGCTCGCCTTCGTCGTGGCGGGCTGCGGCCGTGATCCGCTGGTGAGTCGTGAATCCTACGTCTTCGGCACTCGCGTGCAGGTGTTGATCTGGGGCGAGAGCGAAGCCAAAGCCGATGCGGCGGCCAACACGGTGCTGCGGGAATTCGATCGGCTACATCGGACCTATCACGCTTGGCAGCCTTCGGAACTCACGATCCTGAACGATGCCATTGCTGCCGGCCGCACGGCGGAAGTGACGCCGGAGATGGCGGGTTTCGTCACCGAGGCGCGGGACTTTGCCGCCAAGGGCGAATACCTGTTCGATCCGGGCATCGGCAAGCTGGTGGAACTGTGGGGCTTCCACGACGACACCTTCAAGCCGCAACTGCCCGATGCGGCAAAGCTGAAAGCCTTGCAGGCCGCCCATCCCTCAGCGGCGGACTTGCGTATCGATGGTCAAAAGATATCCAGCCGCAACCGGGCGGTGGCCCTCGACTTCGGCGGTTATCTGAAGGGCGTGGCGCTGGACTGGGCTGCTGCGCTGTTGCGCCAGCAGGGCATCCACAACGCGCTGATCAACATCGGCGGCAACATCATGGCCTTGGGTAGCAAGGGCGGAAAGCCCTGGCACGTGGGCTTGCAGCATCCGCGCAGTACCAGTCCCTTGGCCGCACTGGATCTGCGCGACGGAGAAGCCATCGGCACCTCCGGCGACTACCAGCGTTACTTTGAGTTGAATGGGCGTCGCTATAGCCACCTGATCGACCCGCGCACCGGCGAGCCTTCCACTGCCAGCGAATCTGTCTCCGTACTGATCCCGCCGGGGCCGGAGGCGGGCATGTGGTCCGATGCGGCGAGCAAACCCCTGTTCATCGCCGGCGACGATTGGCCGCGGTTGGCCCGCAAGCTGGGCGTCACACAGGCGCTGAGGGTGGGGAGCGACAATCGAATCCAGGTGACGGCAGCGCTGAAGGCGCGGCTTAGCTTCGATGCGCCGGACCTCACTGTGGAGGTTCTGCCCTAATGGCATCCGAGGACGATCCCGTCCAGCAGGCGGTGCGCCGCCAAACGGGCATCGCAGCCTTGCGCCGGCTACGGAAGATGGTTGACGACGAAGTCGCCCAGGATCGCCTTCACGCCCGTTGGGCGCGACGTCTCGGCGTGGTGTTGGTGGTCGCGGCGATTGTCGCTGTCGTCTGGCTGGCGCAGCGTGCGCCCCACTAGGGGACGCTTCCGTTATTTGCGTCGTTGATGGAACCGCGGCGCAAAGATCTTCACGATTGGGCTGGTTTCCGCGTGGGAGTAGCAGCTGTTGAGCAGGGAATAATCCGGCTCGCCACTGCCCGCAAATACAGTATTGATGCGGTCGCTGCGCTCCAGGTGCAACTGCTCGGCAGACTTGCCTTCCGGGTTGGGCAGTACCCGTTGCACCTCTGACGCCAGGGCTTGGAACAGGGTGGTAGCCAGGATCTGCACCATGCCTGTCACGTGGGTACAGCCTTCCACGCCGCCCACCGCTTTCACGACCTGCTTGCCGAGGCCTGCGCCGATGGTGAGACCCACCAGGCGCTGGTAGTGATCGTTGCAGCTGGCGCAATGGGGAAAGGGCGTGTTGTCGAAGGCGACTTCCACGGCCTCGATGCGCTTGTCGGCGTTGATGGTCAGGCGCATCCGCATTTCATGGATGGGTGTCCCGTCCACGACGCTCTGGTCCCAATGGTTGTAATAGGGGAAGGGGCGAATGTCGGTGATGTGACCTTCCACGTCGATCAAACCATCCTGGCGGCGGTAGGCGTCGCAGACGATCCGGCGGGTGTGTATCGGTTCGCGGGGAAGGGGACTGCTGAGGGGCATCGGGGAACTCCTGTGAGGCAATTCTCATGGTGCAGGTTAGCTTGTTATTGTCCCATGTCGATTCTTGCCCTATACAGATTGTTTGGTCCTCAGGCACAATGGGCCAAAGCGACGCGGTAAGCGGGCTGTAAGCAGTTAAAAGCATCTCAAGGGGAACGTGGGTGGCAAAAGCCGATACACAAATAATCAATAAGTTAGGGCTTCATGCGCGGGCGTCCGCGAAGTTGACTCAACTGGCAGGGAGTTTTCCCTGCGAAGTGTGGATGGAGCGCAATGGACGTCGGATCAACGCCAAGAGCATCATGGGCGTGATGATGTTGGCAGCCGGGAAAGGCGCCACCGTCAGCATCGATTGCGAAGGCGAGCGGGCCGATGAAGCATTGGCAGCACTGCTGCAACTCATTGCCGACAAATTTGGCGAGGGCGAGTAAGGCCTAAGCCTAGTAGCTTCACTCCATGACTTTCTCGATTTTCGGTCACGCGGTTTCCCAGGGCATTGCCATTGGGCGGGCCCATCTCGTCTCTCATGCCTTGTTGGAAGTCGCGCAATACCAGTTGCGCGACAAGGACATTCCGTCCGAGGTGAAACGTCTGGATGTCGCTTTCGCGACTGTTGCTGCTGAGCTTGAGGCCCTGCGCGGCGACGCCCATACGCCGGGATCGCCTGCCGAACTGGGGGCCTTCCTCGATCTGCATCGCATGATCCTGGCCGATCCCATGTTGTCGGATGAGCCCAAGGCGCTGATCCAGGATCGTCGCTGCAACGCCGAATGGGCGCTGTTACAGCAGATGAACCATGTGGTCGCTCAGTTTGAAGAGATCGACGATCCCTATCTGCGGGAACGCAAACAGGACATCGTGCAGGTGGTGGAGCGGGTCATCAAGGCGTTGCAGGGCAAGCCGCGCAAACTATCCAAGCGCAAGGACGGCCGCGATGAAGATCTCATCATCATCGCCCACGACCTATCGCCTGCCGACACCATTCAATTCAAGAACATGCGGATCGGTGGCTTCATCACCGATCTCGGCGGCGCCACTTCCCATACGGCCATCGTTGCTCGCAGTCTGGCGATTCCCGCCGTAGTGGGCATGCACCACGCCCGGCCCCTGATTCAGGACGACGATTTGTTGATCGTCGACGGCACCCGCGGGGTGCTGATCGTCGATCCCGACGAGCGGGTGCTGGAGGAATATCGCCTCCGAAAGAGTTCCCTGGAACTGGAACGCTCCAAGCTCAAGCGTCTGCGTACCGCCAAGGCGGCAACCCTGGACGATGTCGCCGTCACGCTCCTGGCCAACATCGAGTTGCCCCAGGACACGACGGAAGCCAAGGCGGTGGAGGCCGATGGCGTCGGGCTCTTCCGCACCGAGTTCCTCTTTATGAACCGGGATGAACTGCCCAGCGAAGACGAGCAATTCGATGCCTACAAGGCCGTAGCGAAAGCCATGGGCGGCAAGCCCGTCACCATCCGAACCCTGGATATTGGCGCCGACAAGACGGCCCGTGCCTTGCGCAACTCCGAGCGCAGCCAGCCCAACCCGGCCCTGGGGTTACGCGCCATCCGCTTCTGTCTGGCTGAGCCGCAGCTCTTTCAGGCCCAGCTGCGGGCAATCCTGCGCGCCTCGCAATACGGCAAGATCAAGATTTTGATTCCCATGCTGGCTCACGCCGCCGAGGTGGAGCAGGCCCTGGCCCATATCGAGATTGCCAAGGGGCAACTGCGGGCGGCCAAGGTCAAGTTTGACGAAGGCATCACCGTCGGTGGCATGATCGAAGTGCCTGCCGCCGCGCTGGCCTTGGGGCCGTTCCTCAAGCAGCTGGATTTCCTTTCCATCGGCACCAACGATCTGATCCAGTACACCCTGGCGATCGACCGTACCGATGAGGCGGTTGCCCACCTCTACGACCCCCTGCATCCCGCTGTGCTGCGTTTGATTTCTCTGGTCATTCAGACCGGGCAGCGCGCCGGTCTCGACGTGTCCGTCTGCGGCGAAATGGCGGGCGATCCCCGCATGACGCGCCTGCTGCTGGGCATGGGGTTGCGCACCTTCTCCATGCATCCGGCCCAGATCCTGGAAGTCAAACAGCAAATCCTCACTGCCGACATGGAGCAGCTCACCGCCAAGGTGGCCCGGCTGCTGCGCATGGAAGAGTCGGCCCGCGTCCGGGAACACCTGGAAAAACTCAACCGCGAGCCGGTGCCCGGCCGTTTTTCCTGATCCTGCTTGCTTGCAAGGCGAGTAGGGGTTTCCCCTATCGCTAAAGGTATAGGGGCAGGTTGGAGACTGCTGGGTTAATATCCGCCGTCATCCTGTTCCGAACGTGTCGTAACCCCATGAAAAAAAGAAGCTTGTGGCCGATTTTTCTGACTGTCTTCGTCATGCGCTTCGGTTTGGCTTACGCGGGTGATAATGACTTCGACATAGTTCGCTTCGACGTGCAAGGCAATACCTTGCTTCCTCAAAGCGAAGTGAATGCGCTGGTCGCTCCTTTTGTCGGGCAGCACCGCAACTATGGCGACGTGCAAAAGGCCTTAGAGGCTGTAGAGAGCGCTTACCGTGCCAAGGGCTACGGTACGGTTCAGGTCTATGTGCCGGAGCAGGAGCTGACTGCCGGCATCGTGCGCCTTTCGGTCACGGAAGCGGTTATCGGGCAGGTGACGGTCAAAGGCAACCGATACTTCCCCGAGGAGAACGTACTTCGTTCCTTGCCCCTCCTGAAGGTTGGTGGCGCCCCCAATCTGCGTCAGATTTCAGAAAACGTTCAACTGGCCAACGAGAATCCTTCCAAGCAGGAAGAGGTCACCCTCAGCGTCGGCGAGGAAGATGGGAAGGTAAACGCCAATGTTCAGGTGGATGACGACAATCCCAAGAAGCTCATCTTTACCCTGGATAACACCGGCATCAAAAACATGACTGGCCAGTACCGGCTAGGTGCGGCCTATCGCGACGCCAATCTGGCAGGCAATGACGAAGTGCTGACGTTGGGCTACGTCACAGCGCCCGATGCGCCGGGCGGCGTCAATGTTGAAGCATTCAGTGCCGGCTTTCGCAAACCCTTTTATGGCCTGGGCGATAGCATCGATGTGATTTTCGGCTCCAGCTCGGTGAACGTTCCTGCCAACGTGATTGCACCTGGTGGCGTTCTGGCACTGAACGGAAAAGGTGATGTGCTCGCCTTGCGTTGGAACCACCTCTTTCCTCGGCAAGGAGAGTACACCTCCAAGCTTATTTTCGGTTTCGATCAGAAGAACCTGCTGAACCCTTGCACGGCGGGTGGTGCGCCCTTGGTGACGGCGGGCTGCGTCTCTCTCTACGAGACTGTGGCATCGGCCACCTACTCCGGACAATGGCAGAGCGTGGGTATGTCCGCCGATTACAACCTCGGCCTATTCCAAAACATGGGCTGGGGCGCAGCGCAGGAATCTTGGCGTTACATCTATGCGGCTGGCAACCGGATGGCGAAGCGTGAGTTCAATTATCTCCAGGCCGGCGGCAACCTCTCCTACCTCTTTTCTTGGGGCGGCATGTTCCATGCGGGACTGGCCAGCCAATACAGCCCCGACCCCTTGCCTGCCGCCGAGCAATTCAACTTGACGGGTTATGCCGCTGTACGAGGCTTCAATGAGCGGGTGGTGACTGCCGATAGCGGCTATGTCCTGAATCTGGAGTTGTATTCCCAGGACTTGGCGCCTTGGCTGAAGTTGCCCAACGGGACGCTCAAGGCGTTGACCTTCATCGATATGGCGGCGGGCTTCAATACCCTGACGCCCAATGCCACTTACATCAACGATACCGGGGTACGCGCACCCGCCAGCGGCAACCCCAACGAACGTGTCAACTTGGCCAGCTTCGGTGTCGGCTTGCGCTATGCGCTGAGCAAAGACGTTACCGCGCGATTTGACTGGGCTCGCATCATGCACAGCGCACCAGCAACGCGAGGCACGCAGAATTACATCGATACCGATTGGCGTGCCCATTTCGGTCTGACCTACAGCTACTAATCATCATTTTAGGCAGGCGTTGCCTGCCTAAATCCCTAAGGGGGTTGTCATGAAGAAGACCACACGCAAAGTCATCGCCAAGAGCACGCCCACCTTTCGTTCGCGCTTAATGGCCCTTGCCGTTTCCTCTTGTTTCTCCGGAGCCGTCTATGCGCTGGGCGTCAATCCCAACGTGGTGGCCGGATCAGCGACGATCAGCCAGTCGGGCAACGTGATGACAGTGTCCAACAGCAACGGCACCATCATCAACTGGGGGGCATTATCGGTACAAAAGGGCGAAGCACTGATTTTCAATCAGGCGAGAACCAGTTCAATCCTCAATCGCGTGATTGGCATGAATGTAAATGGCAAGTGGATCACCGATCCATCCATCATCGCCGGTACTCTGTCTTCGCCAGGTAGTGTTTATTGGATCAATCCCGGTGGCGCGATGGTAATGAACGGCGCCAAGATTGACGTATATCGCCTCGTTCTTTCTACGGTAGATATCAGCAACGCGAATTTCCTGGCAGGGATGCTGCTATTCGACGGCCCCGCAGGTCCGGGTTCCGTTGTTGTCGAAGAAGGAGCTACGATCAAGACTGCCTCTGGCGGATCGGTATACCTGATTGGCTCCAGTGTTACAAATAATGGCGTCATCATTACTCCCGAAGGTGAAACTATTCTCGCCGCTGGCGAATCAGTTTCGATTGTGGATACAGGTACCCCGGGCGTAAGAGTTGAAATTACCAGGAAGGCTGGCAAGGTCACCAACCTGGGCACGATCCTCGCCGAAGCCGGCCGCATCGGCATGGCCGGTGCATTGGTACGCAACTCCGGCACGCTGAATGCGAGCAGCGTAGTGAAGGAAGGCGGCCGTATTTTCCTCAAGGCCAGCCAGGATGCCTACGTGGACGGCGACGGACGCATCGTCACCACCGGCACCAAGGGCGGTCGCGTTGAAGTGCTGGGCAACCGCGTAGCGGTGATGGACAACGCCAGCATTGATGCATCGGGCGCCAACGGCGGCGGCACGGTGCTCGTGGGCGGCGATTATCAGGGCAAGAACGCCGATGTCCAAAACAGCACCATCACCTACTTCGGCAAGAACGCGGCCATCAAGGCGGATGCCACGGATAAGGGCAATGGCGGCAAGGTGATCGTCTGGGCCGATGAAGCGACTAAAGCCGAGGGAAGAATCTTTGCCCGAGGTGGTGCTCAAGGCGGTAACGGTGGATTCGCTGAAGTATCCGGTAAGCGTTATCTCGATTATCGGGCGATGGCTGACTTGACTGCGGTTAAGGGATTCACGGGAAAGTTGTTGCTAGATCCCATGGATATTTCCATTGTGGGGACTGGCAGCACATCGGGCGCACCGTTTACAGGAACAGGTGTTTGGGGATTTGAGGCTACAGGTACAGGTTCCTCTTTGGGATGGGATACGATCGAAAGCCAGCTGAGCAACGCCAATGTTTACGTTACAGCTGGCAATATCTCCATTGATTCCAACCCCTCGAATTCAGGGCATTACAACAGTGCCAATAGTTTGAATCTTCTTGCAACGGGCAACATCAACGCTGCTGGAAGAACCGTCATCAATGACGGCAACGGCGCGATCAATCTTTACGCGGGATGGGATAACAGCAGTTGGTCCTTGTCCAATCCCAGCAATATCGCGATCACCCCGGCAACAGGCTCCATCACTATCGACGGCTCCACCATACAGACTGGCGGCTCCATGACATGGAAAGCGGGCTCGTCCATCACCGTTCAAGGGAGCGTTGTTTACGGGGGCGCTTTTGTTAAGGCGGCTAGCCAAAACTTTGAAGTCACGGACACGACGAATGGCTCCATCGTTGTTCAGGGGGCAAATCGGGACGGTGCCAGTGCGGTCATTGAATCAAGCGGTGATCAATCCCTTACGGCGCATCGGATCAGAGTCTTGGGCGGCTATACGGATAGCACTACTGGCCTTCTCGATGCTTCCGCTGCCATCCGTGCCAATGGCACTCAGCAACTTACGCTGACCGGAAGCAATGCACGACTTGAATTGAAAGGTGGCGGATTTACAGGCCCCAGCGCAAACAACTCCGCGCGCATCGAGCAGACCAAGACAGGCGGCTCGCAGACGATCACCTTTACCTCCACCGGCGGCACCATTTTCTTGACCGGCGGCTATGACGATGGCAGCGATGGCGCAGGAAACAACGGCGCGAAGATCGATGGGGGCATGGGTAGTCAAACGATTGGCAGTTCTTCCGTGCGGCCGGATATCGTGCTTTACGGCGGAGCCAGTGGCGGATCTTTGAATCACGGAAACGAGGCCAGTATCGGCCTCCGCGATGAAAATTCGGGAACACAGACCGTCTATGCAGGGAATATCAACATCGTCGGAGGGGACGCCGTTTATGGCGGTGCCGGGTTTAGCGGGCGAGTACAACGATTTGACTTGACGGGCAATCTGGCTATGACGGGCGGGTCTTCCTCGCAATTGGACACCAGTGACAATACACCTGGAGGCATTGCCTATATCGGCAACAAGAATGGCGCCGACATCCAGTTGCATGTCACGGGAAATGTCACCTTGCAGGGAGGGGCAGGCAGTCCCGTCATGATTGGATCTTTGTCTAACTCCGCCAATGTGCAGATTGCTTCTGGCGCGGATGTTTCCATTACCTCCTACAACGGTGGAGGTAGCGTGCCGTATTATGGCGGTGTCTTCATCGGCTCACGCCAAGCATTGGCCCCTGGCGCTTCCGATCTTTCCTCGAATAACGTGCTGTTGGGCGCCAACACCAGCATCACCGCTGCGGGTAACGTCGACATCACTTCCTACGGCGGCAATGTGGCACTTGGGCACGTGGTCGCGGGATCTAGCAGCACTGCAAGCATTACCGCCTACGGCGCCATTCTGGATAGCAATGGGTCTGCCATGAACGTAGAAGCGCAGACGGTGAACTTGACTAGCCAATACGGGGGGGCGGCTAGCGGTTTGGCCATCAGTGCAGACACAGTGACCTCGGGGACGTTGACTGCCACTGTCAATGGCACCGCTACCTATGGCGGCATCAGCTTGCGGAATGTGTCTGCTTCCGGTCCGGGTACGATCAATCTTTCTGATTCGTCCAGCGACACACATAGCAAAGTCAGTTTCTACAATTCTGGCGACCTGGATCTTTTTTCAGTAAATACCCTTCAGGGACACGCCATTGCATTTAGCGCAGGGAAAAGCATCACTGGTGGTGAGGGTGCTATATCTGCGGTTGATGCCAGTGGCACTGCTGTACCACTGTCCTTGCAGGCGGGCTCCTCCATAGAGCTGGGCATGTTTAACCTTTCGGGTTCTTCCGTCGATCTGCGTGCGGGATCGATATCTTTGACGAACTCAACCGTAAAAGGCACTTCAGGCGATTTGAACCTGAAGGCGACCACGGTGAGTGTGGAAAATAGCAATCTTCTTGCATACGCAAATCTATTCATCGATGCGGGAAGCATTTTCAGTAGTGGTAGTTTCTTGGCGGCAGGTTACTCATCACCGCTGACGAATGGAGAAGTGCCGCTAGGCGGGGGGAGAGGGAGCCCGTCGGTGTCGGGCATCGCCAACGTAGATGGCAACGTGACCATGACTGCCGCCACGGGTGACATCGTGTTGAACGACGGAACCACAGTGGCAGCGGGTAATGACGTGACGTTTAACCTCAACGGCAGTGCGTCCAAGCTTTATTTGAATGACACGGCTGGATTGGCGACGGTCAAGGTCATTTCCGACATTGCGACACAAGTTCCTGCCACGACGCACTTGAATTTCCTTCTCAATCCGAGCGGCGGTGTGGTCATCGATGGCGCCAACACGACCACGACCACTGCTGGCGGTAGTGGCTTTTACGTCTTGAACTCCTCGACGCCTGCCTCGGCTGGCTATGGGTTGGCTATCGTGTACAACGCGGCTGGCGCCACTACCGGCGACGCAGCCGAGGCCTCGAAGACGACGACCACGACGCTGAATAGAACCACCACCGACGACAACTTGACCGACGAGACGAGTTCAAACAACACGCTGATTCTCAAGACGGTTGCGTCCAACTCTTCACAATCCGGTACCGCCGGAGGTGAGGATGGGACTTTCGGTAGTGAGGACAAGAAAGAAAAGAATGGCGACACCACGCAATCCGGAGACAAGAAGGAACAAAGCAATGGCAAATCGACTTCCAAGAATCAGTGCAGCTAGTCTGCTGGCATGCCTGTTGTTCTGGGCGGCTCAGGCCTTTGCTGGCGGCGCGGGCGTGGTGACGCATCTTTCGGGCACCTTGTCGGTCAAACGGGCTGACGGAACGACCAAGTTGTTGGCGGTGAAGTCCGAGGTTTTTCCCGGCGACGTTCTCACTACCGAGCAGGAGACTTATGCGCGGGTGAAGTTCGTTGATGGCGGAGAAATTGTGTTGCGCCCCGCATCTCAGATGAAGCTGGATGCCTATGCCTTCAGCGAGAATCAGTCGGGTAGCGACAATGCGGTGATGAGTTTGCTCAAGGGTGGTTTCCGTGCGGTGACGGGCCTCATTGGCAAGCGCAATCACGACAACGTTCACTACAGCACGCCTACGGCGACGATCGGCATTCGCGGTACTCACTTCGGGGCGCTTTACTGCAACAACGATTGCGGCGGCATCCCCACGACCTCGGGGCAGGCACCCGCGAATGGTCTGCACGTGGATGTGGCGACGGGAGCTGTATTGATTTCCAATGGGGCGGGGGCGGTTCAGATCAACATGGGGCAGTTTGCTTTTGTTGCCGGCCCCAATGCGCCGCCTGTCATCGTGCCGCCGCAGCAAGGCATCCAGGTCACCATGCCGACCAATATCAGCCAGAACAAGGGCACGGGACAGGGAATCGGCAAGTCCAATAGTGCGGAGTGCAATTTGTAATCTCGCACAGCATTCAGCAATGCAAAGGGGCGCGACATGGAAATGTTCGCGCCCCTTGTTTTGGGTTGGTACGGCTGGCGCTGGTTAGAGCGTATGTAGTCGATCAGCCCGAGCGAAGCCTAGCAGCGGCTCTTTGATGTTGCGGCCCAGGGCGATGACTTTGAACAACTCGCCCATTTCGTTGGGCGATAGCAGTAGGTTGAGCGCACCGCTGGCACGCACGGCTGCTGCTGCATTGCCTTCCTGCTGACGTTGGGCAAGCAGATTTGCGATGCCGCAGTTCATGAGGAAGGCGGCTTGGGTGGTGTAGCCGAGGACATCAAGACCCGCGTCGAAGGCGGCTTCGGCGATGGCGGTGAAATCCACGTGGGCGGTGATGTCGGAGAGGCCGGGCCACCAGTAGGGATCGTCGTGGGTGCGGTGGCGGTAGTGGCAGCGCACGGTGCCGCCGTCTCGTTGCGGGTGGTAGTACTCGTGGCGGGGGAGGCCGTAGTCGATCAACAGCAGGGCGCCCTGTTCCAGGCGCTGCGCCCATTCCGCCGTCCAGGCACGGCCAGCGAGGCCGACCTCGCTGCAGTAGGGCGCAGCGGCGGGCAGTGTTTCGATGGCGATTTGCAGGGCGGCGGTAGCGGGGCGTTCCTGTTCAATGAAATTGCCCTGATCATCCAAGGCAACGCCAATTTCCAGCAATGCTTCGTCGTCCCAGCGCAGCCGGTGCACGGGCATCGCATCCAACACTTCATTGCCCACCAGACAACCGGAGAAACGCTCAGGCAGAGCGTCCAGCCACTGCACCCGATCTAGCAGTGCGGGTGCCAGTTTGGCGATGGTTTCCCGTTGCCGGGCGCGTAGTTCGCCGGAGAGTTCGAGAATCAGATATTGCTTGGGCGTTTGGCCCAAGACGTCGAGGGCTTGCAGCAGGTCGGCGGCAAGCTTGCCGCTACCAGCGCCGGCTTCCAGTACGACGGGCTTGGAGGCCGCCATTACTTGCGCTACTTGCCGTGCCAATGCTTGGCCGAAGAGGGGCGTCAGTTCTGGGGCAGTGACGAAGTCGCCGCCTTCATCGGAGGCGCCAAATTTTTGCGAGCCGCCCGAGTAGTAGCCGAGGCCTGGCGTGTAGAGGGCCAGTTCCCAGTAGCGGGCGAAGCTGATCCATCCGCCGTTGGCGCGGATGTCGTCGGCGATGCGTTGGGAAAGCAGGCGGCTGGCGGCCTGGGCGTCGGGGCTGGGTTCGGGGAGACGGGATTCCATGGCGGCGCATCATACAATGCCGGCCATGACTCAAAACCCTGAATTCAGCTCCCCGCAGGTAGATCGGGAGCGCCGCTTCGGCGGCATGGCTCGCCTCTACGGATCCGCTGCCCTGGATCGTTTGGCGCAGGCCCATTGCTGCGTGATCGGCATCGGCGGCGTGGGTTCCTGGGCGGTGGAAGCCCTGGCTCGTTCCGGCGTGGGACGCCTGACCTTGATCGACCTGGACCACGTGGCAGAGAGCAACATGAATCGCCAGTTGCACGCCCTGGAAGAGACCCTGGGCAAGGCCAAGGTGCAGGCCATGGCAGAGCGCATCGCCAGCATCAATCCCCATTGCCAAGTGACGCAGATCGACGAGTTCATCGACGCCGACAACCTGTCCGCGCTGGTGCCGACCTGCGACGGTGTGATCGACGCCATCGACCAAGTTCGCGCCAAAGCGGCGCTCATCGCCTACTGCCGCGAGCGGAAGATTCCGCTCATCACCACGGGCGGTGCCGGCGGCCGGGTCGATCCGACTCGGGTGAAGGTGGACGACCTGTCCCGCACCACCCAGGACGCCTTGGCTTCCAAGGTCCGCGCTCGGCTGCGCAAGGAATACGGCTTCCCCCGGGATCCGAAAAAGAAATTCCAGGTGGCCTGCGTCTACTCCGACGAGCAGATCGGCCAGACCCATCACGAGGGCGACGCTTGCGCCGTGGACGCGGTGCCGGTGAATGCCAAGGCCGGCCTCAACTGTGCGGGCTATGGCTCATCCGTAGCGGTGACGGCGACCTTCGGTTTTGTGGCCGCAGGTCGAATTCTCGACGGCTTGCTGGCAGCGCCCGCCGCTTCCGTAAAATAGCGTCTTCCCCAACCCCTCACGACTGAGACCACCGTGCCTCATGACCCCGCTTCCCCCGTCGTCCTGGTGACCGGCGCCGCCCGGCGCGTGGGCGCGGCCATCGCTCAGCGACTGCACGGCGCGGGCGCGCGGCTGATGCTCCACTACCACCAGTCGCGCAAGGAGGCCGAGGCTCTGGCGGAGCGGCTCAACGCCCAGCGGCCCGATTCCGTCGCCATCGCCCCGGCGGCCCTGGACGACTTGTCCAGCCTGGAAGCCCTGGTGGCGCAGACCCTGGAACGCTTCGGTCGGCTGGACGGTCTGGTGAACAACGCCTCCAGCTACTTCCGCACGCCCATGGGCAGCATTACCGAAACGGCCTGGGACGATCTCACCGGCAGCAATCTCAAGGGGCCGCTCTTCCTTTCCCAAGCGGCGGCGCCTGCCCTGCATCAGAGCGGCGGCAGCATCGTGAACATCACCGACATCCACGCCGCCCAGCCGGAAAAAGGTTACGCAGCCTACACGGCCGCCAAGGCCGGTTTGCTGGGCCTGACTCGTGCCCTGGCCGTGGATCTGGCGCCCCAGGTGCGCGTCAATGCCGTGGCACCGGGGCCGGTGGAGTGGCCTGACAACGAACAAGGCTTCACTCCGTCCGTGCGCCACGCCATCATCAACAGCACCTTGCTCAAACGCGTCGGCACCCCGGACGACATCGCCCGCACCGTGCAGTTTCTGCTTTTCGACGCCCCTTACATCACCGGCCAGGTCATCCATGTGGATGGCGGCCGTTCCGCTCACCTGTCTTTGCCTGAAGCCTCCGAAGCACCATGACCGATACTGCTGCATCTCCCACCGCCCGCCAGTCCGACAAAGCCCGCGTCGAGGCCAACAAGCTGGCCAAGCGCCTGCGCCGCAACGTGGGCCAGGCCATTGCCGACTACAACATGATCGAGGACGGCGACAAGGTCATGGTCTGCCTCTCCGGCGGCAAGGATTCCTACGGCCTGCTCGACATCCTCATGCACCTGCGCGACCACGCGCCGATCAAGTTCGAGATCGTGGCGGTGAATCTGGACCAGAAGCAGCCCGGCTTTCCCGCCGACGTGCTGCCTGCCTATCTGAAGACTCTCGGAGTGCCCTTCCACATCGAGGAGCAGGACACCTACTCCATCGTCAAGAAGATGATTCCCGAGGGCAAGACCACCTGTTCTCTCTGCTCCCGTCTGCGTCGCGGCATCCTCTATCGCGTGGCGCGGGAACTGGGCGCCAACAAGATCGCCTTGGGTCACCACCGGGACGACATCATGCAGACCCTGTTCCTCAACATGTTCTTCGGCGGCCGCATCAAAGCCATGCCGCCCAAGCTGGTGTCGGACAACGGCGAATTCATGGTGATCCGCCCCCTGGCCTATTGCAGCGAAGAGGACATGATCGCCTGGTCCGAGTTCAAGCAATTCCCCATCATTCCCTGCGACCTCTGCGGCAGTCAGGAGAACTTGCAGCGGCAGCAAGTAAAAGCCATGCTGCAAGATTGGGACAAGCGTTTCCCCGGTCGGGTCAAAACCCTGTTCCGCAGTCTTGGCCGCATTACGCCCTCGCATTTGATGGACCACACCTTGTTCGATTTCAAAAATCTCAAGACCACCGGCGTGCCTGATCCGGACGGCGATCTGGTGTTCGATCACGAGATGCCTCGTGCGCCCGACGTGATTCCCCTTCACGCCTTGGATGATTGATGGATAGCGCCCAACGGCCCTGCTGCCTGGTGTTTGCCGATGTGGCGAACAGCACCGGGCTCTACGAGCGCTTGGGCGATGGCCCGGCGCTAAGGGCCGTAGAGCATTGCCTCAGCCTGGTGACTCAAGTCGCCGCAAGCTACGGCGGACAACTGGTAAAGACCATCGGCGACGAAGTCATGCTGGCCTTCCCCAGCGCCGACCGGGGCCTCTTGGCCGCGTGCGAGATGCAGCAGCGCGTCGCAGCCGAGCCCCCCTTCTCCGGCGCAAAACTCGCCGTGCGCATCGGCGCCCATTGGGGGCCGGTTATTGAAGAGAAGAGCGACTATTTCGGAGACACGGTGAATACTGCTGCGCGCCTCACCGATCTGGCCAAGGCCGAGCAGATCATCGTCAGTGCTGAAGCCCTAGCCGCCGTGCCCGTGGCCCTGCGTCCTTCAGCACGGCCATTGGCGACGCTCAACGTGCGCGGCAAGCAAGAACCCTTGTCCGTGGTGGAAGTTCTTTGGCGCGGAGACGTGGAGCTGACGCTGGTGGCGGATCGCCCCTCCCCCGCCGTCGCCCATCGCGCCGCATTGCGCCTGAGCCATCGCGGCAAGGAATGGCTGCTGGACGCGGCCCATCCTCGCATCACGATTGGCCGCGAAAGGGACAATGACCTTGCCGTTTCAGATGGCCGCGCGTCTCGCCACCATGCCCTGGTGGAACTGCGTCAGGACAACGTGGTGTTGATTGATCAGAGTACCAACGGCACCTACGTGGCGAGCGGCACGGGCGGTTTTGTCCTGCATCGGGAAGAGACTGTACTGCGCGGCCAGGGGCACCTGAGCTTCGGCCAGCTGTGGCAGCCTGAAGGGGTGGAAGACATTAGCTTCCAGGTATTGGAATAACGCGCGATCAGGCGATCGGCTAGCTGAAATGAAAAACGGCGACGGGATGACCGTCGCCGTTTTGTTTTGCGGTCCGATCCTGCCTATTGGGCAGCCTTGGCGTCTGCTTCACACTTCTTCATGAAAGTGGCCTTCGCCGCGCCAGCGAGCGGCTTGCCGTTCTTGCCCACGGCCTTTTCTGCACACTGTGCGTTGGGTGCGGCGGCAGGAGCTGCGGCAGTCGCGGGTTGGGCTGCATCGGCTTTGCCGGAGAGACAGCCCTTCATGAAGTCCTTGCGGGCATCGCCCTTGAGATCCTTGGTCTTGGCTTCAGCATTGCAGCCCTTCATTTTTTCCTGCTGGGCTTTCTGCGCTTCGGATGCGGCAAAAGACGATTGGGCAGTCAAAGCGAAGGCCGCGGTGATCAGGGTCAGAGCGATTTTTTTCATGGGTGCTTCTCCTTTTAAGAGGGGTACATCGCAGAAAACGGAACACCTATTGTTCAGTGGGAGTGGTCGCCTGACAAGGCCTTATGTTGGCGGTCAAGGAACTCCTGCATGCAGTCGATTCCACGTAACTTGAGAATGGTAGAGCGGACTGCGGTCTCCACTAGAACGGCCAGGTTGCGGCCCGCCGCAACGGGGATGGTTACTTTGCGCACGGGGATGCCGAGGATGGACTCGTTCTGTGCGTCAAGGGGCAGCCGGGCGGCTTGGGGTACGCCTGGTTGGGGCTTTTGCAGGTGACAGATCAGGCGCAGCCGCATCTTGCGCCGGCAGGCGGTTTCGCCGAACACGGTGCGGATGTTGAGCAGACCCAGGCCGCGTACTTCGATGAAGTCCATCAGCAGCTCGGGGCAGCGGCCTTCCAGCACGTCTGGTGGCAGGCGGCAGACTTCCACCACGTCGTCGGCCACCAGGCCGTGGCCGCGGGTCAGGAGTTCAAGCGCCAGTTCGCTCTTGCCCACGCCGGAGTCGCCGGTGAGCAGCACGCCCAGGCCAAGCACGTCCATGAACACGCCGTGGAGGGCGATGGTTTCGGCAAAGATACGGGCCAGATGCAGGCGTAGCAGGTCGATGACCACCGCGGCGGACTGGGGCGAGACCAGCAGCGGTGTGCCGGTGGCTTCGCACTCCTGGCGCAGGATTTCGGGCACAGGACAGTTGTCCGCAATGATGAGCGCGGGGCAAGGGGCGAGAAAGATATCCCGGACCTGATTGCGCAGCCGGTCGGGCCTCTGCCGTTCGGCCCAGACCAACTCGGGATTGCCGAAGACCTGGATACGTTCCGGATGGATTAGGTTCAAGTGGCCGACGATGTCGGCAGGCGAGATGTCGTCCCGGGGCGTGGAAATGACGCGCTGTATGTCGCCGCAGACGTGGGTCAGGTTCAAGGCCTCCCGTTGGGCCTGGAACAAGTCGGCAACCGTTAACTTGCGTGCCATTGGAGGAAAGTCTGGTGCATGGTGGCCGCGTCGGGGGCGTTGATCAGGGATTCGCGGAAATTCTTGTCCGAGAACATCTGGGCCAGTTCGGAAAGCAGTTGCAGGTGCCGCTCTGTGGCCGCTTCAGGCACCAGCAGTACGAACATCAGCTTGACCGGCAGGCCGTCGGGCGCATCGAAGGGCACTGGCGTCGCCAGGCGGAAGAAGGCGCCCAGCGCTTCCTTCTGACCTTTGATGCGTCCGTGGGGAATGGCAATGCCTTGGCCGAGGCCGGTGGAGCCTAGCTTTTCCCGGTCGAACAAAGCGTCGTAAACCGTGGCGCGGGCGATGCCGTGCCGATTTTCAAACAGCAGGCCCGCTTGTTCAAAAACGCGCTTCTTGCTGCTGGCTTCCAGGTCCGCAACGACATTGTCGGCGGGCAGGATTTTGGCAATTTGGTTCATGGGGGCGGAACGCGAAAATGCGTCAGGGACTGGGAAAACGGGCGCCGTTCATGGTGTTCCATGAAGCGACACCCGTGATTCCGCAGGACATTATTCAGTGGGATGCTGCGTCTTTTCGTGGCCGTGATCGGTGATCTTTTCCTTGTGCTTGACCACTTGGCGATCCAGCTTGTCCACCATGGCGTCGATGGAGGCGTACAGATTGGTGTCTTCGGCGTCGGCGTAAATGTCCTTGCCCTTTACGTGCAGGGTGATTTCTGCCTTCTGCTTGAGCTTTTCCACGGAGAGAATGACGTGAGTGCTGGTGACGTGGTCGAAATGCCGAATTACGCGGTCGACTTTTTGGCTCACGTAATCCCGGATGGCAGGGGTAACTTCCACATGGTGCCCGGTGATATTGAGGTTCATAACATCTCCTTCTCTCTAGATTGTCTTTCTGAGATTGACCGGCGGAATGCTCAAGGATTCGCGGTACTTGGCGACGGTGCGCCGCGCCACTACGATACCCTGTTCGCCGAGAATTTCCGCGATCCGCGCATCGGAAAGCGGCTTGCGGCCGTCTTCCGAACCCACCAATTGCTTGATGAGTGCGCGAATCGCGGTGCTGGAAGCCGCGCCCCCGGTATCGGTGGAGACGTGGCTGCCGAAAAAGTATTTGAGCTCGTATACGCCCCGCGGGCTCGCCAGATATTTCTGGGTCGTCACGCGGGAAATGGTGGATTCATGCAAACCGAGCGTGTCTGCAATCTCGCGCAGGGTAAGGGGCCGCATGGCCACTTCGCCGTGGTCGAAGAACGCGCGCTGGCGGTCGACGATGGCCTGGGATACGCGCAGGATGGTATCGAAGCGCTGCTGCACGTTCTTAATGAGCCACTTGGCTTCCTGCAACTGGCCGGTGAGGCCCGCAGCACCGCTGCCCCGATTCTGCCGCAGGATTTCCGCGTAGAGCCGGTTGATGCGCAGCTTGGGCATTGCGTCGGAATTGAGGGTGGCCGTCCAACGGCCACGTACCTTTTTCACCGACACGTCAGGCACCACGTAGCGGGTGTCCGAGCTGCCGTACTGAGCGCCGGGGCGGGGATTCAAGCTGCGAATCAGGGTCTGAGCGTCGCGTAGCGCATCGTCGCTGCAGCCGAGAGACTTCTTGATCTTAGCGAAGTCCCGGGCGGCCAGATGATCCAGGTGATGGCGCACGATGTTCGTAGCCAGCGTTTGTATCGGAGTGACGGGCAGGGCCTTCAGTTGCAGCAGTAGGCATTCCTGGGGATTGCGCGCGCCCACGCCGGTGGGGTCGAAGTTCTGCACATGGCGCAGGGCGATTTGCAACTCTTCGAGTAGTTCTTCTGGATCGTCGCCCAACTCGTCGGGCAGTACATCGATCAATTCTTCCAGGGGCTGGGCCAAGTAGCCGTCTTCGTCCAGGGCTTCGATCAGAAAGCCGACGAGAGCGCGTTCGCGCAGGGGCAGCTGGGTCATGGCCAGTTGCGAGATCAGGTGATCGCCGAGACTGGTGGCCGCTGCCTGGATTTCGCCGGCATCAGTGTCGTCGTCATTGGGGTCGCGATTACTGGTGCTGCCGCTGCCGGAGGAAAAATCATTACCCCAGCCTAGTTCCTCTGCGTTATCGGTGGCTGGAGGCGTTTCGGGTTCGGGCTTTGTGTCGACGGTCTGGGGCGTCTGCAAGGCGTCGCCGCCAGGAGTGAAGGGCGGCGACATATCGCTGGCGGCCTCGTCGCGTTCCAGCAATGGGTTGTCTTGCAGGAACTGCTCGATTTCTTGATTGAGCTCCAGCGTGGACAACTGCAACAGCCGGATCGACTGCTGGAGCTGTGGCGTCAATGCCAAGTGCTGCGAGAGTTTTAGCTGTAGCGTCTGTTTCATTGTTCTGCTGTCGGGGGCTGGGTGCTGGCTTCATGCCCTACATGCGGAAATTCTCGCCCAGATACACCCGCCGCACGCTCTCATTATGGACGATTTCCTCAGGCGTGCCCGAGGTCAGTACTTCGCCTTCATTAATGATGGTGGCGCGGTCGCAGATACCGAGGGTTTCCCGCACATTGTGGTCGGTGATGAGTACGCCAATGCCGCGTTCCTTGAGGAAGCTGATGATCTTCTGAATATCGATCACGGCGATTGGGTCCACTCCGGCGAAAGGTTCGTCCAGGAGGACGAACCGAGGTTCGGTGGCAAGGGCGCGAGCGATTTCCACCCGGCGGCGTTCGCCGCCAGAAAGGGCAATGGCGGCGCTGTCCTTGATGTGCGTAATGTGTAGTTCCTGAAGCAGCGCGTCCAAACGGCCTTCGATCTGCTGCGGCGTAAGTTTGCGCAATTCCAGCACGGCACGGATGTTCTCGGCCACCGTGAGACGGCGGAACACGGAGTTCTCCTGGGGCAGGTAGGCAAGGCCCAGATGGGCGCGGCGGTGGATGGGCATGTGCGTCATGCGCTCGCCGCCGGCCTTGGCGCCTTCGCCCTCCAGGCGAATCTCGCCGTCATCGGCGGAGACCAGGCCCACGATCATGTAAAAGCAGGTGGTCTTGCCTGCACCGTTGGGGCCAAGCAGGCCGACCACTTCGCCGCTGCCCACGTCGAAGGACACGTCCTTCACTACGGTGCGGGATTTGTACTTCTTGCGCAGATTGCTGGCCACGAGGCGAACGGGGGCGAGGGCTGTCATCGGCTGAAACCTAAAGGCAATTCCGGTGAGAGGTTGTTCATTTACTCAACGTCCTTCAGCACGCGGCGGATCACATCTGTGGAAAAGCCGCGGGACTGCAGAAACCGCGCTTGCCTTGCCCATTCGCGGGCATCGGCGGGCGCAGCGGAAAATTTCTTCGCCCACACACCGCAGGCACGCTCGGTCTCGTCGGGCAGGTCTGCTTCCCCCAGATGGGCTTCCGCCACTTCGCTGGGTACGCCCTTGCTGCGCAGGGTCTGACGCAGCTTGGCGGCACCGAAACGCTCGCCATAGCTACGCAGGTAGCTTTCGGCGAAACGGGCATCGGACTGGAGCCCTACGTTTTGCAGACTGTCGAGCACGGCAGCTACATCCTCCTCGGTGCCGTGAGCTGCGAGCTTTCGCAACAACTCGGCGCGGGTGTGTTCGCGGCGGGCCAGAAGGCGCACCGCTTTTTGTTTGAGTTCGGTTCGGCTGGCAGGCGGCGCCGGTTCATCGGGAAGGCTTTGCCTTCCGCGTCCCCCGCGCCGCTCCATGGGCTTACTTGCCGGATTTCGCCGGGGCAGGTTCTGCCGCGTCGCCACCCGGCAGCGCGGAAACGCCCAGCGCAGCGCGGACCTTGTTCTCGATCTCGCGGGCGGTGTCGGGATGCTCGCGCAGGAACTCGCGGGCGTTGTCCTTGCCCTGGCCGATCTTCTCGCCGTTGTAGGCATACCAGGCGCCGGACTTTTCGACGATCTTGTTTTCCACGCCCAGTTCCACCACTTCGCCTTCGCGAGAAATGCCTTCCCCGTAGAGGATGTCGAAGTGAGCTTCCTTGAAAGGAGGTGCCACCTTGTTCTTGACGACCTTGACGCGGGTTTCGTTGCCGATCACCTCGTCGCCCTTCTTGATGGCGCCGGTGCGGCGGATGTCCATACGCACGGAGGCGTAGAACTTCAGCGCGTTACCGCCGGTGGTGGTTTCGGGGTTGCCGAACATCACGCCGATCTTCATGCGGATCTGGTTGATGAA
>DASUJA010000050.1:0-34792 GCA_036279515.1 Rhodocyclaceae bacterium
AAAGGGCCAGTTTAAAAAGCGCAAGTGAAGCAGCACAAAAAAAGGCCCGCACTGTGCGGGCCTTTTTCTTTGCCACGTCGGAGCCGTCTAGGGGCGCGGGGCAGGGGGTGCCTGGGTGGAAGCAAACGCGGGAGAAAACAAAATATCGCTGTTTCTGAGCATGGATTCATACTCGCCGGGGCAGCGTTGGATTCGGTCTTGTGTCATACCGATCTTGACGGCGATGGGGGTAAAGGTAGCGGGGCTTTTCCCGACGCCCCAGCACACAAGCTGGGCAAGGCGTTGAGCATCAAGGCTGTGTTCATCGGTTACGCGGCTACGTTTAAGACTGCCGAGAACTCCCTTGAGGCTGTTGGCCTTGTCGGCATAAACAGCAATGACGCCCAACAGCCAGCGAGGGTCGTTGCTCTGTAGAAACAGTGCCGCCGCAAACTCGTCGGCGGCATCTTCCTCGCGCCCGGTAATGGGTATCTTGTGGCGGTAAATCATCGCGTGGCCGAGCTCGTGGAACGTGGCGAAAAGAAAATTTCCAGAGATGAGCATATTGGCCGTTTCCTGGTCGCGGTTGAGAAGGCCGGAATGCTGGAGGTGGGCGGCTGCATCGGATGCGATTTCCTCGCATACAGTGATTCCGTTGTCTCGGTCAAAAAAAGCATTAACGAGCCCGCACTTTTGAACGGTCAATGGGATCGGGCCGTTTGTCCGGAGGAACTGGTTAATTTTCGGATACCAGGGGTGAAGCATGGGATGGTCGAACGCGGCGACGAGTTGAGCCTGTGCGGAGATGCTGATAAAGAAAAGAAACGCGGCAAGGGATTTCATGATTTCGGTACTTTCAGGAAGTCATACATCATAGCGGAATCGCGGAAATGCCTTCCTTGCTCAATAGTCTGGAAGAAGCGCCCAGCGGACTTAGCTCGTTCAATCTTTCCGGCCACGTCGTAATCATGCACAAATTGGGCATAGCGGCGGCTACCGGGGATCAGGCTCAAGTGGCAATAGACAGAAGCGCACCAAGCCTCAATATCGGACTCAGTGACGGCGGGAGCGTCGAACAAGGACAGCGGGACCGGATCGCGGGTGGGCGGCGGCGGTGCCTTGGCGATCAGGGCGGAACGGGTGCGGTGGGTCATGCGGCGCATGGGTACGGCGCTTTTACGGGCAGTCATGGTGCCTTTTCCTCAATTTTCGGGGGTCCGCCTGCGGGATTTTGTGTAGGTATCCTGCGGGATGTGTTGTAGGACAAATGCCTACAAGGGGGCGCGAGGATAATCGCGCTGGCACGGTTCTTATCTTTAGCTTTCCAGGGGGACCGATGGGAAATGGAGCGAAATAGAAAGCCGAAGCAAGACAAGGATTTAGCCGCTTTTCAGTTCCGATAATGTATATTATGTAAAATATTAGTTTTGCGAGTCACAACATGATTGGAGTGCGCCGCACTAAATCAGTACGCGGACGCAATTCAGGCGGTTAAAGAAAATGCCTGAATTGCGAATTCGGCTGATAGGCGATCCGCTACCCGTAAGTCAAGACAGGATTCCATCGCCGAGGGCAGATGGCGCCAACCGCGTCAGCGGAACGAATGCGACCATCAGGACGCTCCGCATGTCGACGGCACCGTCGGGGCCCTTATCGACGGTCTTCAGCCATTGCACGTCACCTGTTTGGCCGACGGGAATGACGAGACGCCCGCCCGCTTTCAACTGATCTACCAAAGGCTGCGGTACGTACGGCGCTGCCGCCGTGACCACGATGCCATCAAATGGCGCCGCTTCTGGCCAGCCGTGATAGCCGTCACCATTCCGCACGGTGACGTTACCGTAACCGAGCTGGGCGAGGCGTTCGCCAGCCGTTGCGGCCAGCGCGTCGACGATCTCGATGCTGTAGACATGGCGCACCAACTCGGCCAGCACAGCCGCCTGGTAGCCGGAACCTGTTCCCACCTCGAGGATGATGTCGTCGGGGCGCGGCTGCAACAGGTCGGTCATTAGCGCAACGATATAGGGCTGCGAAATCGTCTGGCCATGGCCGATGGGCAGCGGACCATTGGCGAAGGCGCAGTAGCGATAGAACTCGGGCACGAATTGCTCGCGCGGCACCTTCGCCATTGCGGCCATCACCCGGCTATCGAGTGCATCCTTGCCGGTCTCGCTGCGAGTGAACATCACTTCATTTCCAATGTCACGCAGCATCGCCTTGAGACCGTCTGGATCATCAAAGAGCGGATTGATGCCCATTTTCCAATGCTCCTTCACCGCCCGCTATCGAGCTGTACGACGCTGCGACCGCCCTGCCCGCCTGTACCCAGCAGACCTCCGACGATCAAGTCCACCGCCTGCTCCGGCGAAAGGCCGTGCGCCATCAGCGTTTCCAACTGATGGTGGTCGACGCTGCCGATAGCGGCCTCATGCGTGACCTTCGCTTCAGGATGCGTGACCTTCACCAGGGGCTGCGCGCTCGCCACGGCCCGATCCTTGACGATTTCCATGCAGTCCACGTGACCGCGCGCGCGTGCCGCGTTGCCTTCGGTAATTCCTATGACGTCCGCAGTGGCGTCGTGTTCCAGCGCCACGCGGGTCTTGATCAGTCCGCGCGCCGCGTGGCCATCCAGCATCAAACGCTCGCGGATATGGATGGTGTCCGTGCCATGACCAAACACTCGCGCCGTGAGTTCCGCTGTCGCGTCTTCGTCGAGCGCGACTTCGTAGTCGATGTCCAGCTTGCCGACGCGTCCGGTTATGAGGGAGAAGTCGGATCGGTAGAGCCCGTGTTTGCCTACCTTCACCACGGCCTTCGGGACCACGGTCACGCCGCCGTAGGGGCCGTGGTAATGGCCTTCCGCGTAGGTCAAGCGAGCGCCGGCACCGACCTCGATGACTGCGTCCATCAGGTGCTCGACGCGTTCGGCGTTGGGGAAAAAACAATGGGCCACCACATCGAGCGCGGCATCGTCTTCGAGCGTCAGGCGCATGTGCACGTACTGCCGTCCGGTGGGTGGCAGTACCCCGAAACACAGGTGCAGTGGGTGCGCGACGTAAGTGCCGCACGCTACGCGGATGTCGGCGCTGATGCCATCGTCGCTTTCCTCGGCCGCGATGTTGACTCCCGGCACTTGGCGTCGACTCAGCAGCCGATGGCCGCTCGCCATCACGTGCGCCGTCTGCGCGTCGGCGAGAATTGCGCGATCGACGCCGCGGCTATCCAGCGCGGCCAGCAGCTTATCCAGTTCGCTCATCGTGACACTCCTCGCCGTTGCAGCGCAGGCAGGCCCGGCCGCGATAATTTTCCGCCACGGTTTGCGGATCGCCGCTGCAGACAATACGACCGCCGCACAGTTGCGAGGCTCGATCGGCCACGCGGGTGATCTCCTCGCGGTGGGTGATGAGCAGCACGCCGGCGCCGCGCCGCTTGAATGTTTCGATGACGCCGATGATCTCGTGTATCGACAGCAGGTCTATCCCGGCGGTGGGCTCGTCCAAGATCACCAGTCGCGGCGACAGCGCCAGCACCGACGCGAGTTCGATGCGCTTGCGCTCTCCTCCGCTCAGCGTCTTGTCCACCATGCGGTCCAGGTAGTCCGCCGGGGCCAGCCCGACCCGATGCAGGCAGTCCTCCGCATCCGTGCCGGCGCCGCCCAGGCGCAGGTAGTCGCCCACCGAAAGGCCCTCGAAGCGCGCCGGCTCCTGCCATGCCAGGGTGATGCCCAGGCGCGCGCGCTCGTGCAGCGGCAACGCGTCGATACGCTTGCCGTCAAAGCGAATCTCGCCGGCATCGGCGCGATAGCCTTCGCATCCCATGATCAGGTAGGCGAGCGTGCTCTTGCCTGTGCCGTTGGTGCCGACTAGCGCGTGGATTTCGCCCGCCGCGACGGCGAGGTCGAGTCCCTCCAGCACCGACCGCGCCGGCACGCGGAAACTCAAACGCTCGACTTCGAGAAGCGCCATGCTGATCCCCCGAACTCGCCGTGTCACCCGAGCCGACGGTCAATGCTCTTCGATGCGGGGAATGGCTTCCTCGGCCGGTTCGCCGGTGTCTGGATCGAGCCAGTCGGCAACGCCGATCTCGCTCTCGGCTTCGGACACCCCCTCCCCGACTTCGAGATCGCCTTCGGCGAATTCCATGTCGTTGATAGCGTCCAGCATCGTGGTGAAGGGGCCGAACTCCTTGCCATCTTCAATGACCTGCCAGTAGAAGCCGTCCGGACGCTCGATGATGCGCGACGGGTCGTAGTCCGTTGGTGCCTCGGGAATATCGATGGCCATGGTTGAGCCCCCTTCAACAAGTCACATGAAACAGGCCGACGACCGCACCCTTCGCCTTGTTCCAGCGCGCAACGGCGTCGGGCGTCGGCGCCAGTTCGACCGCGACCTTCTTCCTGGCGAAGTAGTCCGCTGCCTCGGCAGAAAGCGTCACCATGCTGTTCTGTCCTGCGCCGACGATCAGCCGCTCGGCGCCTTTCTCGTAGATATATTCGGCTTCGGCGAGCGAAACCGTGTGCGATGTTCCGTACTCCGCCTTGGAGAGCTTCTTCTTGCGCTTGGCCACTTCGCCGGAAAGCCGGATCAGCACGTCGTGCTCAATGCGGCCGCCGGCGATGGTGATGGAACCGAACTCGGTGCCGTCGATCTTGGGTTTCATGGCCAGTGCCAGCCTCCAGCTCCGCAGTTTCGGTTGCGCCCTGGTTCCAACATAGATGGTCGGCTGGAACGGGGCAAGCGTCCCAGCGGATGCGGGCGAGCAGCTCGTGGATCGGCCGCATCTTCGGCCCGCCTCTACCCCTTGATGCAAACCAGCGGCGCCAGGCGTGCCACCTTGCGCGCCAGCCCCGCGGAGTCGGCGGAATCGACGACGGCGCCGACATCCTTGTAGGCGAGCGGCGCTTCCTCGGCGACACCGCGAAAACTCGGGCTCTTGATGAGGATGCCGCGCGCCGCGAGGTCGTCAACCAGTGCGCTGCCGTGCCAGCGGCGCGTCGCCTCGTGGCGACTCATCGCGCGCCCTGCCCCGTGGCAGGCGGAACCGAAGGCGGATTCGCGGGTGCTCGCCGTGCCGGCGAGGATGTAGGAGGCCGTGCCCATGCTGCCGCCAATCAGTACCGGCTGCCCGGCTTGAGCGTATTCGCGGGGCAGTTCGGGGTGCCCTGGCCCAAAGGCCCGCGTCGCGCCCTTGCGGTGGACGAACAGGCGGCGCTGGCGGCCGTCGACAACGTGGGTCTCCTCCTTACAGGTGTTGTGGGATACGTCGTAGAGCAAGGGCAGATGCACGCCGGGAAACACTTCGGCAAAGGCCGCGCGCGCCAGGTGGGTGAGGATCTGGCGATTGGCGAGCGCGCAGTTGATTGCCGCGCGCATGGCGCCGAGATAGCGTTGGCCGAGGGCGGAATTCAGCGGCGCACAGGCCAGTTCGCGGTCGGGCAAGGCAATGCCGGACGCCGGCGCCGCCACCACCATCTCGCGCAGGTAGTCGGTGCCGATCTGGTGGCCGAGGCCGCGCGAGCCGCAATGGATGCTGACCACGATGTCGTCGATGGCGAGGCCGTAGGCGCGCGCTGCGTCCCCGTCGAACAGTTCGGCAACCGCCTGCACTTCGAGATAGTGATTGCCGGAACCCAGCGTGCCCATCTCATCGCGCTGGCGCCTCTTGGCCTGATCAGAGACGGCGTCGGGATCCGCGCCGGCGACGCAGCCGAATTCCTCGATGCGCGCGAGATCGGCTTCCGTGCCGAATCCTTCGCCGACCGCCCAGCGTGCGCCGCCCTTGAGCATGGCGTCCATGCCAACCGCCGACAGACGCAATGCGCCGGTGCTGCCGACGCCGGCGGGAATGCGCGTGTAGAGCACGTCGGCAAGACGTGCCTTGGAGACTTCGAGATCGGCGCGCTTTAGGCCGGTAAGCAGCGTGCGCACGCCACAGGAGATGTCGAAGCCGACGCCGCCGGCCGAGACCACGCCACCCTCCTCGCGGTCGAACGCGGCGACGCCGCCAATCGGGAAGCCGTAGCCCCAGTGGGCATCGGGCATGGCGTAGGAGGCCACGACGATACCCGGCAGGCTAGCGACGTTGGTCACCTGTTCGCGCACCTTCTCGTCCATGGCCGCGACCAGTTCACGCGAGGCGAAGATGACGCCGGGCACGCGCATGCGGCCCGTGGCGGCCAACTCCCACTCGAATGGATTGCGCTGCGTCAGTGTTGCCGTGTCCATAGCGTTCTCACACGTCGATGATGCATTGCGCCAGCCATAGTCCGTCCGGCTGTCGTGCGACCTTCAACTCGCAATAGGATGCGCCTTTGACCTCCGCCGCGGGCTGATGGCGTTCTAGGTCTATCGGCTCACCCCATGCGGTCGCGCGCAGGCGCTTGCCGACAATGCCGACGTCGAAGCGCGAGAACAGCATGTGGCGCGTTGCCATCTCGTAGACCAATGCATTGAGCCAATCCACCAGCAGCAGCTCGTCGTCCGGCGCTTCGCACTCAATGGCGACGGGATTAAGCGGCCTGACCCGCGATGGCTCGCATACCGCAGCCGTCAATGCCGTCGCGGCGCCGGCGAAAGCATCCGCCATCGTGTCGCCGCTGCCGCGCACGCCGACATCGGCTTCGTGTGCGAAGGTCTGCCACGCCATGGACGGCTCCTTGCGGGAAGACGGCACCGGCCGCGCCGATGCGCGGACCTAGCGTCGCCAATGCACGCGCAGCAGCTTTTCCGCCGCGTTGTAATGGAATTCCAACTCGCCCGGGAAGGCATGGTGCAGGGCTTCGCCAAGGTCGCGTGCCAGATGGATCATGGTCTTCCCCCCTTCTCGTGTACAACTCAATGTAGTTGCCGTCACCCGCCCTGACAACCTGAGCGACGCTGGAGATATCGCCCTTGTCGGCAGTCTGATCGAAACTAGAATGAATAGCAGTTCGCCGGCAAACGGCCGGCCACCGATCACCGAGTCGAGAGAGGGAGAGCCGCAATGCTGGATTCCTTGAAAGAGGCTGGAAAGAACATCGGCCGCGAACTCAATCGGGCATGGGAGAGCCTGTCCGAAGGCTGGCGCGAATTGTTGAGCCGCAGCAGCGATGCTCTGACGCAATTCACCCACGGCAAGGACAATGAGCAGCAGGGGAATCGCGCGCTCGCACCCTTTCCGCGCTGGGGCCTGCTGGCCGGCGAAGTCGAAGAAACCGAAAAAGACATCGTGGTGAGGATGGAGGTGCCCGGCATGGAAAAGGAAGACTGCCGTGTCACCATCGAAGGCAACCTGCTGTGCGTTAGCGGAGAAAAACGCTGCGAACGCGACACGCACGACAGCACCTACCACATCATGGAGCGTGCCTATGGCTCGTTTCAGCGCACTATCCTGTTGCCGCGCAACGTGAACATCGACCACGCCGAAGCGAGTTACCGGAACGGCGTGCTGACAGTGCGCCTGCCCAAGGAAGACCGCGGCAACAGCAAGTCCGTTCCCGTGTCTTGACGCGGCGGGGCGAAGCTCCTCCAAACAGACTTCAGGCGAGGTGAGGCGATGGCGATCATCGGTATCGATTTGGGCACATCGAATTCGGCCGCTGCGGTCATGCGTGGCGGACGTCCCGTCATCATCCCCAGTGCCGAAGGCATCAGCGTCGGCGGCAAGGCATTTCCCAGCTATGTCGCATTGACCGAGGACGGCCAGGTGTTGGTAGGCGAACCGGCCCGGCGCCAGGCTGCGGCGAATCCGGAGGGCACGGCCACCGCCTTCAAGCGCAGGATGGGCAAGCGCGAGAACGTTTCGCTGCGCGGACGCGACTATTCGCCCGAGCAGCTTTCTGCGTTCCTCTTGCAGAAAATCAAGCGCGACGCTGAGGCCTTCCTCGGCGAGCCGGTCGAAAAGGCCGTCGTCACCGTGCCGGCCTACTTCGACGACAACCAGCGCGCCGCAACCAAGGATGCCTGCCGCATCGCCGGCCTCGACGTGGTGCGGCTGGTCAACGAGCCGACGGCGGCGGCGCTGGCCTACGGCCTCGATCGCCTGGGGCAGGAACTGCGCATCGTCGTCATAGATCTCGGCGGCGGCACCCTGGACGTCACCGTGATGGAGTTTGGCAAGGGCGTATTCGAGGTCAAGGCCACCAGCGGCGACACCCAGCTCGGCGGCACCGACATGAACCAGCGCGTCTTCGATCACCTCGCCGAGCGCTTCCAGATGGCCGTCGGCGTCGATGTGCGCGGCGACCGCAAGGCAGCGGCGCGTCTGCTCGAAGCTGCGGAAACGGCAAAGATTGAGCTCACCGCCAGCGTCAACACCCACATCAGCCTGCCCTACCTCGCCGCAGTGGCTGGCGAGCCCCGCCATCTGGAGCTTGACCTCAACCGCACCGAGCTGGAGCGGTTGGTGCGCCCGGTGATCGAGCGTTGCCGTGGTCCCGTCGAACAGGCTCTGCATGATGCCGGCATCGCGCCGAAGGATATCGACCGCGTGGTCTTCGTCGGCGGGCCGACGCGCATGCCGGTGGTACGCGCCTATTTCGAGGAACTGTTCGGGCGCAAGGCCGAGATGGGCGTCGACCCGATGGAATGCGTGGCAGCGGGCGCCGCGGTCCAGGCCAGCGTGCTGGCCGGCGAGGTCGGCGGCATCGTACTGGTCGACGTGACGCCGCTGACGCTCGGAGTCGAAACACTCGGCGGCATCGCCACGTCGTTGATCGCGCGTAACACGCCGATCCCGGTCAAGCGTACCGAAACCTTTACCACCGCCGCCGACATGCAGACCAGCGTCACCATCCACGTCTTCCAGGGCGAACGGCCGATGGCGGGCGACAACACCAGTCTCGGCGAATTCAACCTCGACGGCCTGCCGCCCGCGCCGCGCGGCATTCCCAAGATCGAGGTGACCTTCGACATCGACTCCAACGGCATCCTCAGCGTCGCGGCAAAGGACACCGCGAGCGGCAAGTCGCAGTCCATCAGCATCACCGGCTCGACGCGGCTGTCGGAAGACCAGAAGAAGCGCATGGTGGCCGACGCCGAGAAGTACGCCGACGCCGACAAGAAGCGCCGCGAGGATGCCGAGAAACTCAACGCCGCTGACGCCGCTTGCTATGAAGCGGAGAAGATGCTGGCCAACTTCGCCGACAAGCTGACGGCGGAGATGAAATCGCAAATCGAGTCCGAGTTGCGCGCAACCAAGGAAGCGCTGCTCCGCAAGGACGTCGCGCTCGCCATGGAACGCGCGGAAGCGCTGAAGAAGATCCTGAAGGATGCCGGCGTCGTCATCTATGCGCAGTCGGCGCAGGCGCCCAAGGCCGGCCCCTACGCGGAGACGCGCTGGGAAGGGCCGCAGCCTCCTCCCGACATCGGTGCCGAAACCGGCGAACCTCGGCCGAGCGGTTCAGGTCCGCGCGGCAAGGTGGTGGATGCCGAATACAAGGCCAACTCGTGAATCGTCGTGGCTGCCGCCCAGCGTGACTACTACGAAGTGCTCGGCGTTGCCAAGGATGCCGACCAGAAGGCGATCAAGGATGCCTTCCGCAGCCTCGCCCTGAAATACCACCCGGACCGCAACAAGGAGCCGGGCGCCGAAGAACGCTTCAAGGAGATCGCGGAGGCCTACGCCATCCTCTCCGATCCCCGGAAGCGCCGCGAATACGACGCACGCGGTTTTTCCGGCGTGGCCGGCTTCAGCCAGCAGGACCTGTTCGGCGGCATCGATTTCGACGACATCTTCGGCGGGCTCGATTTCGGTTTTGGCGGCGGCCTTTTCGATGGCTTGTTCCGCCACCGCCACGCAGGCCCGCGACGCGGCGCGAATGTCGAGGTGGAAGTGCGCATTCCTCTTGAGCGCGTCGTCAGCGGCGGCGAAGAAGTCGTGCGCCTGACGCGACCGACGACCTGCCCCGCGTGCCGCGGCACGGGCGGAAAAGACGGCGTGGCACCGCTCCAGTGCAAGGCCTGCAACGGCACTGGACGAATTACCCGCAGCCGCCGCGAGGACAAGGAACATGTCCTGATTCAGCAGATTTCCACTTGTCCCGCATGCCTTGGGCGCGGCAGCATCGTTGAGCATCCCTGCCCCGAGTGCGGCGGCAGCGGTGAAGTGGAAAAGGAGGAATCGCTGACGGTGAAGATTCCCGTCGGCGTCGAAGAAGGCATGGCTTTGCGCATTCCCGGCAAGGGCATGCCGAGCCCGGATACGGGAGGCATGCCCGGCGACTTATTCGCCGTTGTGCATACCCAGCACGACCCGCGCTTCGAGCGCGCGGGTGCCGACCTGCTGCGGCCGGAAACCATCGACGTCGCGGAGGCCGTGCTCGGCACGAAATTGGAAGTCCCGACCCTCGAAGGAAGCGTCAGCGTGACTGTCCCAGCCGGCACCCAGCCGGATGCAGTGCTGCGCCTGAAGAATAAGGGCTTGCCCGTCTTTGGCGGCGGACGCCGGGGCGACCTGTACCTGCGCATCGGCATACGGATACCGGAACGCCTCAGCCGCGAGGAGCGCGAGCTGTACGAGCGGTTGCGCGCCGTAGCCGCCAAGGCGTCGTGAAGCTGATCTTCGCTGTCCTGCCCCCAACGAACAACATTTAGGGCTGTTTCTGTCCCACTGAAAATCAAAACCGCGAGGAATACGCACTATTTCATGGGCGGATTTAAGGATTCAGTGCAGCGCACTTTGGCAACGCCCATATGTACTAAAAGCGGCGCTAGGCAGGACATGAGCACCTACCGAAGCCCGAATGCCGAACTCAGCCTTTCTTGAGCACGCTTGCTCCTGAAAAGACGGGAAAGTGGCCTTCCCTGCCTTACAACGTCAGCATCCGGATTCAAAACTCGCTAAGGACTTCAACCTCGCTCTACTACGGGCGACAGCCTTGTTGGCGTTGGTGATCTCCTGCCCATATGCGGCACGCTCCTCCGCGCTCTTCCTTGCGCCAAGGATGCTTTTTTTACAACGCCAGCGTTTGACGCCTTTGGTGGCGACTTGACGCATTTCTTCCTTGGGATGACGAGTACGGCAGTGATAGCAATAGATGGTGTCTGACATGGCATGTCTTAACAATGAGTTCCAAAGAGGCAGTGGCTCCCTGACTTGCTGCGCAAGCACAGCCAAGCCGGTTGCCTGGAATCATAATTTCGACACCGGATGCAATGGCATACTCGAAACGGTCGATTTTGCTTACCTAAAAAGAGGTAGTTCCGCTGACATCAGGCCCAGTACAAAAGCTAGTGCCATTTCCAGTTGCGTATCTCTAGCTGATCAATGCCATGTTGATGGGCGTGGTTCATGTGATCGATGATGGCATTACGCATCCTGTCCTTCACATTCGCTGCGGCTGACCGTAGGCTGGGCACCCGGTCGATCACGTCGATTACGAGGTCGAACCGATCAATTTGGTTGATCATCGCCAACTCAAGCGGGGTGTTGATGTTGCCCTGCTCCTTGTAGCCGCGAACATGGATGCGTTCTTGATTGCTGCGCCGATACACGAGCTTATGAATTAGCCACGGATAGCCATGAAAGTTGAAGATCACAGGCTTGTCTTCGGTGAACAAAGAATCGAAGTCTCGATCCGATAGGCCGTGGGGATGTTCGCTGTCGGGAATCAACTTGAAGAGATTCACCACGTTGATAAAACGAACGGCCAGACTGGGGAATTCGTGGCGAAGAATATCCACGGCGGCCAAGGCTTCCAGTGTTGGCACATCGCCACAACAGGCCATGACCACGTCGGGATCTCGCGGTTCGTTTTCGTAGGTGTTGCCGTGGGTGGTCGCCCAATCCCAGATGCCGATGCCCTTTTCGCAATGGCGGATAGCCTCGGCCATGGACAGGTATTGGAGATGGCTCTGCTTGTCCGCGACGATCACATTGACTCGGTTGGTGCTGCGCAGGCATTTGTCGGCGACAACCAGAAGGCAGTTGGCATCGGGAGGCAAATAGATGCGCGTGACCTCGCTGCTCTTGTTGGTCACCAGATCGAGAAAACCGGGATCCTGATGGCTGAAGCCGTTGTGGTCCTGACGCCAGACCGTGGAGGAAAGCAGGATGTTGAGTGACGAAACTGGCGCGCGCCATGGAACCTCCCGACGGCTCACGTCGAGCCACTTGGCGTGCTGGTTGAACATGGAATCGATAACGTGAGCAAAGGCCTCATAGGTCGCAAACAGGCCATGACGGCCAGTCAGCAGATAGCCTTCGAGCCATCCCTCCAGCGTGTGCTCCGACAGAATTTCCATCACCCGACCATCGGGTGATAGGAAGCCTCCGTCGCTATCCGCCGGAACGGTTTGCTCAAGCCATGTTTTCCCACTGACCTCGTAGATGGCCTGGAGCCGATTCGATGCCGTTTCGTCCGGCCCGAAGACCCTGAAGTTGTCTGGATTCAGGCGCATCACATCCCGCAGTAGAGTCCCCAGCGGTCTGGTGTTCTCCGCTTTTTCCTGGCCAGGCAGAGGAACGTCGACCGCATACGCATGGACATCCGGCATCTGCAATGGCCGTCGAACCAAGCCGCCATTGGTAATCGGATTCGCGCTCATGCGGCGGTGGCCCCGAGGTGCTATGGCGCGCAATGACTCGATCATGCGGCCATCCGCATCGAACAGTTCTTCTGGCCGGTAACTCTTCATCCACCGTTCAAGCAACGCCAAATGCTCCGGATTGCTGCTGACTTCGGCCAGGGGAACTTGATGGGCACGCCAGTTGCCTTCCACCTTGTGGTGATCGACTTCCTTCGGGCAAGTCCAGCCTTTGGGTGTGCGCAGAACGATCATTGGCCAGCGGGCGCGCTCGGCTTTTCCTGAGGATCGAGCCTCGCGCTGTATGGCTTGAATGGAGGCGACGCAGTCTTCAAGCACGGCAGCAAATTGGGCATGGACCTGCATGGGATCGTCGCCCTCGACGTAACGGGGCGTCCAGCCGTAGCCACGCAGCAGCATGTCCAGTTCGTCGTGGTCGATGCGAGCAAGGATGGTGGGGTTTGCGATCTTGAAACCGTTGAGGTGAAGGATCGGCAATACCGCTCCATCCCGGATCGGATTCAGGAATTTGCTTGAATGCCAGGAAGCCGCCAGCGGGCCGGTTTCCGCTTCACCATCACCAATGGCGACGGCCACGATGAGATCAGGATTATCGAAGGCCGCACCATGAGCGTGAGACAGGCTGTAGCCCAATTCGCCGCCTTCATGAATCGACCCGGGTGTCTCTGGGGTCGCATGGCTGCCGATACCGCCGGGAAACGAGAACTGACGGAAGAATTTGCGCAGGCCTTCTTCGTTTTCGCTCTTGTCCGGATAGACCTCAGAGTACGTGCCTTCGAGGTAGGCCGGGGCCAGTACTGCCGGAGCGCCATGGCCGGGACCGGCGATGAATATCATGTTGAGGTCGCTCATCCGAATCAGACGATTCAGATGCACGTACATCAAAGTCATACCTGGGTCGGTACCCCAGTGACCAAGCAGGCGTGGCTTGATGTGTTCCGAACGCAGAGGCTGCCGCAGCAGGGGATTGTCCTGGAGGTAGATCATGCCCACCGCCAGATAATTGCAGGCTCGCCACCAAGCGTTGATGTCCGCCAGTTCTTGGTCGGTTAAGGGAGCTGGCGCGGTCGTTGTATCCGGGTTCTGTGGGGTGTTTTGCATGGCGCCTCACTCTCCGCCGGCGAGCCGGCTAAGTCTGTGCGGCCTGGCACGAACCTGGAGCCGCGCTAGTGCATGGAATCTTTGTCAGGGATAGGAACGGGGAGGACGGCAATGCCCTCCTCCAGCAGCTCGCTGGTTTCTTCCAGCGTGGCCTTGCCTTTGATGTTGCGCGCCTCTGCGTCTCCATAATGGATTTTGCGGGCTTCTTCGGCAAAGCGGGTGGAGACGTCTTCAGCGTCATCCATGATGCTGGCGAATGCTTGGAGCAACTTTGCAGTGTCGATCGGGGACGGTGCAACCGAAGCGCCGCTGGCAGGCGAACTTTGACTGACTTCAGTCTCGACGGGCACTAAAGTATCACTGCGCTTTACGTGAGGCCCTGAAGGCAGGCGATTAATCTGCTCGTGCCCGCATACAGGACAAGTCAGCTGCCCTGCGCGGACCTGGTCATCGAAGGCCGTGGAGGAAGCGAACCAGCCTTCAAAGGCGTGGCCGGCGTTGCATTGAAGATTAAGAACGATCATTGGGTATGGTGCCCGGGAACGGAATCGAACCGTCAAGCCTTGCGGCGGCGGATTTTAAGTCCGCTGTGTTTACCAATTTCACCACCCGGGCGCGCTATGAATGTGATCTCTACACCCTGCCCCGCCCCAGCATGCCGCGCAGGGATTCTTGAATGTCGGCGGGAATGAGCACGGTTTTGGCGTTTTCGGATTTCGCCAGAGAGTCCAAGGCAGCGATGTACTTTTCGCCAAGGAGATAACGCATGGGAGCGTCCTCCTGGCCGATCGCTTGAGCGACACGCTTGATGGCTTCGGCACTCGCTTGCGCCAAGGTGACTTGCGCCTCGGCGTGAAGTCGGGCTGACTCTAGCTGGGCCTCCGCATTCAGAATTGTTGCCTGCTTATTGCCCTCGGCCTTGGTGACCATGGCCTTGCGCTCCCGCTCGGCAGAGGCTTGAGCCTCCATGGCCCGCTGCATGGATTCAGAAGGTTTGATGTCCTGGATTTCCACCGACTTGACGGTAAGACCCCAGTCGATGGCTTCGTCGGCAATGCTTTCACGCAGGCGAGCCTTGATCTTGTCGCGATTGCTCAACGCTTCGTCCAGATTCATCTCGCCGATGATCGAACGTAGCGTGGTCATGATCATGTTGCGAATGGCTTCGGCGAAATCAGTGACGCCGTACACCGCCTTGATCGGATCCGTGACCTTAATGAAGGCAATGGCGTTGGTGACGATCACCGCGTTGTCCTTGGTGATGACCTCCTGCTCCTGGACATCGAGGATGATGTCCTTGGTCACCAACTTGTAGCCGACGCGATCCAGGTAAGGAATGATGATGGACAGGCCGGCCTTGAGCGTGCCGTGGTACTTGCCCAGCCGCTCGACGATCCACTCTTCGCCCTGGGGCACAATGCGCACGCCCTTGAGCAAAGTGACGACGGCGAACACGAGCAGAGCGACGATGAAGATTTCCATGAGAGCTACCCCCGTTTAGAGCTTCGCAACTTTGAGCAGGCTACCTTCCACGGCGACCAGCTTGACGCGGCTGCCGGCGGCAATGGATTCGTCCGCCAAACAGGGCCAGACCTCACCGCCTAGGATGGGCTTTTGAAAGCGTACTTCGCCTCGAGTGAAAGGCGCCACGTCGTGCGTCAGCAAACCGATCTCACCGAGAACAGCGGTGTCAGATGCGCCGATCTGAGTCTTGAGTTGTCCAGGCTTAAAAAACTTGAACCAGCCTGCGGTGAGGCTGAGAGACGCCACTAGCCAAAGACCCAACTGCACCGTCCATCCCATGTCTTGCCATAGGGCGAGACACAGGGCGACGATCAATCCGCCGAGGCCAAACCAGATCAGGACGAAGGCCGGCACAGCGAGTTCGGCGAGGATCAGCGCGACCCCCGCCACAGCCCAGTGCCACCATTCGGCTTGCATCCGGTAGTTCCGATTAAGCCTTGTGTTGAGCCAGCTTGACCCAGGTATCGATAACGGTATCGGGGTTCAGGGAGATGCTCTGAATGCCTTGATCCATCAGCCACTCGGCCAGATCGGGGTGATCGGAAGGCCCTTGGCCGCAGATGCCCACATACTTGCCCAGGCGGTTACAGGTGGAGATCGCCATGGACAGCAGTTGCTTGACGGCGGGATCGCGCTCGTCAAAGGCGTGCGCCACCAGACCGGAATCGCGATCCAGGCCCAGGGTGAGCTGGGTCAGGTCGTTGGAACCGATGGAGAAGCCGTCGAAGTACTGGAGGAACTGCTCGGCCAGCAGCGCGTTGGAGGGGATCTCGCACATCATGATGAGCTTGAGATCGTTCTCACCACGCTTGAGGCCGTGGGAAGCCAGCAGCGCTTCCACGCCCTTGGCTTCTTCCAGGTTGCGCACGAAGGGAACCATCAACTGCACGTTGGTCAGGCCCAGCACGTTGCGGACCTTCTTCATGGCGGTGGTTTCCATCTCGAAGCAATCGCGGAAGCTCTGGGCGATGTAACGAGAGGCGCCACGGAAGCCCAGCATGGGGTTTTCTTCCTCGGGTTCGTAGATGCTGCCGCCCAGGAGCTTGCGGTATTCGTTGGACTTGAAGTCGGAGAGACGCACGATCACCGGGTTGGGATAGAACGCGGCGGCGATGGTGGCCACGCCTTCAACCAACTTTTCGATGAAGAACTCGCGCGGGCTGGCGTAGCCACGGGAGCGGCGCAGGATTTCTTCGCGCAGGGAAGCGGGAACCTGATCGATTTCCAGGATGGCCTTGGGGTGGATGCCGATCATGTTGTTGATGACGAATTCCACGCGAGCCAGACCGACGCCGGCGTTGGGCGTTTGGGCGAAGTCGAAGGCCAGTTCGGGATTGCCCACGTTCATCATGATCTTCACGGGTACGGGCGGGAGGCTGCCCATGTCCTGCTGAGTCACTTCGTAATCCAGCTTGCCGCGATAGACGTAGCCAGTGTCGCCTTCGGCGCAGCTCACCGTCACGGTTTCGCCTTCGGTCAAGCTATCGGTGGCATTGCCACAACCCACGATGGCGGGAATGCCCAGCTCGCGAGCGATGATGGCTGCGTGACAGGTACGACCGCCACGATTGGTGACGATGGCGGAAGCGCGCTTCATCACCGGCTCCCAGTTGGGGTCGGTCATGTCGGCCACCAGCACGTCGCCCGGTTGAACCTGGTTCATTTGTGCAGGATCGAGCACTATGCGGACGGGGCCGGCACCGATCTTCTGACCGATAGCGCGACCAGAGCTCAGTACCTTCCCGTGCTGCTTGATCTTGAACTTCTCGACCACACCGCTGGACTGGGACTGCACGGTTTCAGGACGAGCCTGGAGGATGTAGAGCTTGCCGTCGCGGCCATCCTTGCCCCACTCGATGTCCATGGGACGGCCGTAGTGCTTCTCGATGATGACGGCGTAGCGAGCCAGTTCCAGCACGTCTTCGTCGTTGAGGGCGTACTTGATGCGATCCGTTTCGGGCACATCGGTGGTAATGGTGGACTTGCCGGCAACCTTGGTCTCGGAAAAGACCATCTTGATCAGCTTGGAGCCCAGGTTACGGCGAATGACGGAAGGCTTGCCCAGTGCCAGGGTGGGCTTGTGGACATAGAACTCGTCGGGGTTTACGGCGCCCTGCACCACGGTTTCACCCAGGCCATAGCTGGCAGTCACGAACACGACGTCCTTGAAGCCGGACTCAGTATCGATAGTGAACATCACACCGGCGGCGCCGGTATCGGAACGCACCATGCGTTGGACGCCAGCGGACAGTGCCACGTCAGCATGGGCGAAGCCCTTGTGTACGCGATAGGCAATGGCGCGGTCGTTATAGAGAGAGGCGAACACTTCCTTCATGGCATGGAGAATGTTCTCGTAGCCATGGATATTGAGGAAGGTCTCTTGCTGACCGGCGAAGGATGCGTCTGGCAAGTCTTCCGCAGTCGCGGAGGAGCGTACTGCAAAAGAAGCATCAGGGCCGCTGGTGGCGATGAGCGCTTCGTATTGGGTCTTGATGTCAGCTTCAAGCTGAGCGGGGAAAGGTTGATCCAACACCCACTGACGAATCTGAGCACCAACCTTCAAGAGTGCATCCACGTCATCAACGTTGAGGCTATCGAGAGCAGCGTTGATGCGATCGGCCAAACCTTGGTGAGCCAGGAATTCGCGATAGGCATCCGCCGTCGTCGCAAAGCCGCCTGGCACACGCACACCCGAGGCAGCCAGTTGGCTGATCATTTCACCGAGGGAAGCGTTCTTGCCCCCGACTTCGCCGACATCGGTCATACGAAGCTGTTCAAAGGGGATGACGTAGCGGGTCTCGTTAGCGGACATGCTGGGGCAGCCTTTCTTGCTTTAAAACGAAAATGGGGGAACGGTTATCCAGGAAACCATATGTCCCCGGAAAAACCGTTATTGTAACGTTTTTGACCTCTAGCTTTTAGCCTCATGCACGCATCTCGCACCGTTTTCTTCATTTCCGACGGCACTGGCATTACCGCCGAGACACTAGGCCACAGCCTGCTCAGTCAATTTGAAAACACGACCTTCCGGCAAACCCGTATTCCATTTGTGGATACTGTGGAAAAAGCTCGGGAGTGCCTGAGTCGTATTGAAGAAGCTCGTCTGCGAGACGGCGCACGCCCCATTGTGGTTTCAACACTGGTTCGCCAGGACGTCGCTGGTGTAGTCCATGAGGCCGACGCTGTAGTGTTGAACTTCTTCGAGTCCTTCATTGCTCCTCTAGAGGAGGAATTGGGCTGCAAATCATCCCATACGGTTGGTCGCACACATAGCAGCGCCGACTCGCAAGGCTACCTCGCTCGAATTGAAGCCATCAATTTCACCCTTGCCCACGACGACGGAATCACCGATAAGGGGTTGGAGCAAGCGGACGTGATTCTGGTGGGAGTATCCCGTAGCGGCAAAACACCAACTAGCCTTTATCTGGCGCTTCAATTTGGCATTAAGGTTGCAAACTATCCCTTGATCCCAGAGGACTTCGAGCGTCACCAGCTACCAGACGGGCTCCATCGTTTTCGCCACAAATTATTCGGGCTCACCATTACCCCCGATCGACTGAACAAAATACGCCAGGAGCGGCGCCCTGACAGCCACTATGCGTCGCTGAAGAATTGCACTTGGGAAATTGAAGCTGCGCAGAACCTGATGCGACGTGAAGGAGTGCGTTGGCTAGATTCCACGTCGAAATCCATCGAAGAAATTGCGGCCACGTTGATGTCGACTTTGGGATTGGACCGCCTAACCTTCTGACGCCTATTCCCGCATTCCCTTGAGCCTCACTTCCAGCTCTTCGGCGGAAGGTAGGCTCATCCCCAAGGACCGAGCGACGGACGCATTCACCCCGACGATGAAGTACTTCAGGTATTGGGGAGGTGGCAGTCCTTTTCCCTGACGAATGATTGCCACGACTTCAGCCACCTGCAGGGCAATCTGCTCGGGAGAGCAATACAGCACCGCAACAGCACCGGCACGAAGATAAGCTTCGGAATATCCGATGACCGGAACACCTGCCCAGTAGGTAATTACGAGCAAAGGCGGTACGGTTCCTGCCGTATGCGCAATGGGGTCAGGCAGTGCCAGAAGAACACCGGAGTCGCGTACTACACGCTCCACTGCCGGTCCAGCATCGTTCTCTCGCTCGATTTTTTCCACGTGCAAACGTGCGCCTCGCTCGCTTGCGGCTGCCTCCAGCCGAGGTAGTCGTGACTGGGTCACAGGCCCGGCTACCAGTCCAATACTTCCTGACCGTCTACCTTGGACTAGCTGAGCAAAGTTGATAAGCCGCCCCGGCGGCATATCTCCATAAATTGCAGTAATCGCCCGCTCCCCTCCCCCATCGGCTACATGCTTCGGAGGTAACACCGCGAGAACCAAGGTTTCAGCGCCGACGCCATCTATCGCCCTTGCCCCCTTGGTGCCAATGGCGATCAAAAGCCTATGTTGAGACGAAGCGGGCTGATCACCATCCAGTCGCACATCGGGCAACATGCGCCGCAATGCCGCATCAACACGTGCAGCGACTTGAGCAGAGAAGCCAGCATCATCCCCAACGATACGCACGGATAGCGTATCGACTCCGTAGCTCGCAGTCGGAATCAGTAACCCGAGGAGAAGGAGTCGCTGAAACAAGGCCATGACAATGACGTGTTTTGCGTCTCAGAACCGACCGTTGAATTGCAGAAAGACGATGCGCGGGGCAATCGTCTCCGCCGTATTGTTGGCAGCCACACCGGCAAAATACTCACGATGTTTCCCCAACGCATTTTGAACAATCAGGGAAAGCTCTTCGTCCGACAGGGCTGTTACCCTCAGCTTTTTCGCGATGCGAAGATTTAGATAATCGATGGCAGGCAGTACTGGATTTCCACCCGGCGAGTTGCCAGCGTCGGTCCACCGCATTTCCCCCACCCGCTGGTAGTTGATGCTTCCGCGCCAATCCTGCGCAATTCGCTGGTCCCACAGCAGCGAGACCGTATTCATAGGGGCGCTGCTGTTGAAGGTGGCGGGGGCCGTCGGGGAGTCCACCTTCGTGTGGCTCAAGGCAACCCGGAGCAACGAACCCTCCATCGGACGCCAATAAATCGTTATGTCATTGCTATCTACGTTGATACGGTCAACGTTCGCAAAGCCTGTTTGGGTCTTCGTAATCAAACCGTGGTAGTGCTCGGAGGCCCAGCGCACATCTCCACCGACCTGCCACTCCGGAATCGAGAATGAATAACCCAGCTCATCTGTCCTTACTGTTTCGCTGTCCACCTGGCTGACTAAGCTCAAGCTATAAGTAGATGGAAGAGAACCAAGCGACGCAGCAACAATTTCTGGGGGAATGGCGTAAGACGTATTTGCCTTGGTCTCGAAGCTTGAGGGGGTTCGTTGAGCAGCGCTGACCCCGATCCGAAATACGTGCCCATTGATGGGCTGCCATGCCAAAGACATCTTTGGCGAGTAACCAAGCGAGGCAAAACTATTGCGCTCCGCCATCGCAGCCACATTGAGCGTCCATTTAGGCGCCATGAGCCATTCCAGATTTCCATAGAGCCGGGTCAAAAAGGAACTGACGCTACCCGATGCCAAATACATGGAAGACTCGGCCACATCCCTTCGAGTCTCCATTCCCCATACGGATCTGACAGATGGTGTCCACCGAGAGGTTTGCTGAAATTCGATGCCATCGCGTTGGGTGCCAAATCCAGAGTTGGCTACATAGGGGATTGTTGGTGGGAGTGGTGCGCGAAAAATTGCCAATCCGCCTGCACCAAATTTGTTAAATATCAATCTCTCGATAGAGGCGTAGAGCGATGACTGCCGAAAATCTACAGTCACGAGATCCTCTGTTCTCGACTGCAAGTGGTAATACTGAATCCACCACTCGTTGTCCGCAGACACCGCATGAGTCCAGCGCACTTGTAACTGTGCGAGATCAGACTTATCAGGATGAGGAACCCGACTTGATCCAGTGGCCGTGTAATCTCCAACGTCTTTTTTGTTATCAGCAACTCTGGCAGAAACCTGAAGTGCCTCGGTCGGCGTCACCTGATACTCCGCCCGCAAGTTTCCGTAGAGCATCCGTTGTGAGTCAGGGCGCGTGTCAAATCCATCGGAGGCACGCTGTCCAAACGTCATTCGATACTTAAGGCCATTCTCCAAGCTGCTTGCATTGCTGACAGAAAAATCAGCGACTCCTCGATTTCCCGCATTCACTGAAACCTGCACCCCCTGGTCGCTGGAAGGATGCCGCGTAATGATGTTGATCGCCCCAGAAAAAGAGTTCGAGCCGAAAATGGCGGCGTTGGGACCGCGGATAACTTCTATGCGCTCAATATCGTTCATGGCGAGCGGCAGCTCTTCCCACTGCATGCCGCCCCACAACGGGGAATAGACTGAAACGCCGTCAATCAATACTTGTACGCCGGATGCGTAAGTGCCCGACATGCCATGTATAGCGACGACGGGACGATTGCCGTCGTTGTAGCTCACCACCGTACCGGGCACGAAGCGTAGCAAGTCGGCAATGTGCCGAGCACCGCTGGCTTCGATCATGGCCCTGTCAATCACGGTAACGGCACTGGGGGATTCAATCAAGGGCTGACGTAGTCGCGATGCAGACAGCACAACAGGGAAATCTTCAGAGTCTCCAAGCTCCCCCTTGGTAGCCGCGACGGATGAATGGGATAACGCCGTAAAGAGCAGTAGCAGGAGAGCTTTGGGAAGGGGCTTGTCAATGATCATGTTGTGTCCTTTGCCTCATCATTTCAGCAAGACAAATTGAGGCTGCTACGGCCGCATTTAACGACTCGCAGTCGGATGTAATGGGAATGGTGACCCTGCGATCACAAGTGCCTGCCAGTTGAGAGCTAATTCCCTGACCCTCATTGCCAATCACCCAGGCAACCGGCCCATGAAGTTTTACGTCGTAAAGCGGTTCCGCTTGACTGACGACTGTCGCCAGTCGCTCACCGGGAAAGCCGATGAGCGCTTGCTGCAAATCCATACGCTCATGGATGGCAAGACTGAAATGAGCCCCCTGTGCGGCCCTAAGCACTTTAGGCGTCCATGCGCCAACACAAGTCGGACTGAGCAGCACATGCCTGATACCGAACGCCGCCGCGCTACGGAACATCGTCCCGACGTTTCCAGGGTCTTGAAGTCCCTCCAGGCAAAGCCAATCGGAGGTCATTAGCGGTGATGCTTGCTGGGGAATGTCGATGAGCGCCAGCACACCTACCGGCGACAGGGTCGGGGATAGCTCCTTGAACAACGAGTCCTTGAAAATGAGAGGTTCCAGCCTCCCATGCCGCTCACGAAGCATTTTGACTTCGTCGTTCTGAAGCCCGGATTCACTTATCACCAATGCACGAGGCAAACCCATGCGTTGTCGATAGACATCCACCAAGTGAGGCCCGTCAAGCAGCGTCCTTCCTTGCTTGCGGATTTCTCTTGCGTCTTGCGCAAGACCTCTCAGCTCTTTAAATGTTGTGTTATCCCGAGAGGTGATGATCTTCATGGGGCTAGAAAAGTTTAAGTTGTCGCTTTACCGGAGCATAGCTGCGCCGATGAATTTCGCATACACCGTGTTGCTGTAGGGCATCCAAATGGGCAGCGGTGGGATAGCCCTTGTGCTTGTCGAAGCCGTAGAGCGGGTACTTCAAGTGGAGTTCCAACATTTCTGCATCCCGCGCGGTTTTCGCAAGGATGGAGGCGGCGGAAATTTCTTCTACGAGTGCATCTCCACCGACAATGGCTCGGCTGGGCCAGGACCATTTAGGTAGTTTGTTCCCATCCACCAGCACCTCGCCAGGCGCGAGCCTTAGACCATCGACAGCTCTCTTCATGGCCAGCAACGATGCTTGGAGAATATTGATAGTGTCAATTTCCTCGACGGAGGCAGAAGCGATACACCAGGCGAGAGCCCTCTCCTTGATTTGGGCTGCAAGCGCATCCCGTCGTTTCTCGCTAATTGCCTTTGAATCCGCTAGACCGGCAATGGGGAGTGTCGGGTTAAGTATGACAGCCGCTGCAAATACGGCCCCAGCCAGTGGCCCCCGGCCGGCCTCATCAACGCCACAGATGAGCTTTTCGCTCATGCCGCATCAAGGTAACGGGTGATCGCCTCTGAAGCCTTTTGCGCAGTGTCTTGACGCAACACCGAATGCATTTCGGAGAAACAGCTGTCCAACCGTTGTGCGTACACTTTGTCCCCGATCTGATTTGCCAGCGCTTGCGCCAAATTCTCCGGTGTTGCCTCGTCTTGCAGGAACTCAGGGACGACAAAACGTCCGGCGAGGATATTGGGGAGCCCAACCCACGGCTGGTAACGCATACGCTTCATTTTCCGCCAGGACCAGGGCGACATCTTGTAGGCGATAACCATGGGGCGTTTGAGCAATGCGGCCTCCAAGGTCGCCGTGCCACTTGCAACAAGCACGGCATCGCTCGCAGCCATGGCGTCTGCCGCATGTCCAAACAGAAGCTTGAATGGCATGTCCTGTGCCCCCAGTTTCCAGAGGCTTTCTTCAAACAAGGTGCGCGTTTCCCGTGACACAGTGGGGATCAGAAACAGCGCATCGGGAAACTTGGACAAAAGCTGCTTGCCGGTTTCGATGAAGGTGTCGGCCATGTATTGAAGTTCAGACTGCCGACTTCCTGGCAGGAGCGCAAAAATCGGCCCCTTTTGATCATTAAGCCCCAGCTTTTCCCTAGCGCTGACCTTGGTCACATTCATGGGAATAATGTCGGCCAGGGGGTGCCCCACGTAGCTGACAGGTATCCGATGTTTCTCGTAAAGCGCTGGCTCAAACGGAAACAGCGCCAGCATGTGAGAAATGGATTTGGCGATTTTGTTGATGCGCTCACCGCGCCATGCCCAAATTGAAGGGCTCACAAAATGGACTGCCGGGATTCCAGCTCGCTTGACCTTACCTTCAAGCCATAGATTGAAATCAGGCGCATCAACACCGATGAAGAGGTCTGGCTTGTCCTTGCGCAGCTCCTTCAATAGATCGCGGCGGATACCCGTGATTTCACGGTAGTGGCAAAGTACTTCCACATAGCCGCGAACGGCAAGCTTCTCAGCCGGCCAAAGCGCTTCAAAGCCCTGGGCCTGCATCTTCGGACCACCAATGCCATAAAAGTGGGCATGGGGGAAACGCACCTTGAGGGCGGCTATCAAATGGGCGGCAAGCAAATCGCCGGAGGCCTCCCCGGCCACCAAGGCAATACGTACGGTTTTCATGAGCAGGATTTTCGCTTACAAAGGCCGGGGCCAAATACCTGAAAACCCGGCAAAAACTGGCTAATCCCTAGCGGATCACGCCTCTGCCCGGTGTTGCAAGGAATTGCGCCAATACTTGGAGTTCAGGGGTGGATTCCGCATCCCCAGCAATAGCCTGCTGGGCCTCCTCCAGACGCAAGCCTGATTTGTAGAGGGTCTTGTATGCGCGACGAATTCCCGAAATGGCTGCTGCCGAGAACCCCCGGCGCTTCAACCCTTCGCTGTTGATGCCATGAGGCTCTGCCGTGTTACCAGCGGCCATCACATAGGGAGGCACGTCCTGAAGCAGGATGCTGCCCATGGCCGTCATGCTATGGGCACCGATACGAACAAATTGGTGCACCACCGTAAAGCCGCCCAGGATCACCCAGTCGCCCACATGGACATGCCCTGCAAGCTGAGCGTTATTGGCAAAAATCGTGTTGTTGCCAACTATGCAATCATGAGCCATGTGCACGTAAGCCATGATCCAATTGTCGTTTCCGACACGCGTAACACCTGCGTCCTGGGCCGTGCCGCAATTGAAGGTGCAGAATTCCCGGATAGTGTTCCGATCACCGATTTCAAGCCGAGTCGGCTCTCCTTTGTACTTCTTGTCCTGCGGTTCGCCACCGATGGCGCTGAAGGAAAAAATCCGATTGTCGGCACCGATATGGGTATGCCCGGAAATGTTCACGTGGGACGCGATTTCCGTCCGATCCCCAATCTCGACATTGGGGCCAATGACGGAAAAAGGACCAATGCGAACACCCTGCCCCAGCTTGGCTGCCGGGTCTACAAGGGCAGACGGATGGATCTCGGTCGCGATCATTCGATGGGCCGCACCGTGCACATCAGATCGGCTTCTGCCGCCACTTGGCCGTCAACCTTGGCTACTGCCGCAAACTTCCAGATGCCGCGCTTATTGGCGGAGATACTCACTTCAAAGACCAACTGATCGCCTGGGCTAACCGGGCGCTTAAAGCGTGCATTGTCAATGCCAACGAAATAGTAAACAGACTTGTCATCCGGCTTACCACCCAGGGTCTTAAAAGAAAGAATCGCCGCAGTTTGTGCCAGTGCCTCAATAATGAGCACACCAGGCATTACGGGGTGATGCGGGTAGTGCCCAGGGAAAAATGGCTCGTTAATCGTAACGTTCTTCAGTGCGGTAATGCGCTCGCCAGGAACCACGTCCAACACCCGATCCACCAGCAAGAAGGGATAGCGATGGGGCAGGTATTCGAGGATTTGATGGATATCCATGGCGCTCATGACTTTTTCTCCAGTTCTGCTAGCCGTTTTTCGAGGGCGCGTATTTTATCTGCCATGGAGTCCAGATGGCGAATGCGTGAAAAATTCCGAAGCCAATCTTCATGCCCCATAAAAGGCACGGTTCCGGTATAGCTGCCGGGGTTGGCAATGGATTTGGCGACCAGGGTACCCGATGAAATATGAACCCCATCCGCAAGTTCGATGTGCCCAAGAATGATGGCACCACCGCCAACCGTGCAATACCGGCCAACGCGTGCACTACCGGCCACACCGACGCATCCCGCCATTGCCGTATGTGCTCCGATGCGAACGTTATGGGCAATTTGAATCTGGTTGTCCAGTTTGACGCCATCCTCGATGACCGTATCACCCAGCGCTCCGCGATCAATCGTTGTATTAGCCCCGATCTCAACATCATCCCCAATCAGCACTCGTCCTACTTGGGGGATTTTCAGCCAGGAACCATCTGTCTCTTTGGCAAAGCCGAAGCCATCAGCCCCCAAGACGGCCCCAGAGTGAATGATGGCTCGAGCGCCAACGTCCGTTTCGTCATAAAGGCTCACATTTGCATGCAGAACGCTACCTTCACCTACCCTGCAAGCGCGTCCGATATGACATCCCGCACCAATGATCACACGTTCGCCAATCACAACTCCCTCGGACACAAAGGTTCCAGGGCCAATTTCGGCAGAAGAGGATACTGTCCCAAGAATCACCGCAGAGGGATGAACCCCGGCTCTAGCAATCGGCGCCGGATGCAACAACTGAGACAGGCGAGCGAAGTACAAGTAGGGTTGCGCGGTTACGATGCTTGCAGAAGGACACGCGGACGCAGCTTCTGCCGCAAGGATCACCGCACTGGCGCGAGAGTGGGCAAGTTTGTTCGCATACCGAGGATTTGAGAGGAAGGAGATTTCTCCCTTTTGTGCCGACTCTAGTGGCGCTATACGCGCTACATCAGTGTCAGGAGAGCCAATAAGTTGCCCGCCGAGGCGGGCAACGATGTCACCGAGACGCATATTGCTGCGTCGACAACTTATTTGGAGGACTCAGCCAAGGCCTTGATGACCTTGTCGGTGATATCCACGCGGGGATTCAGGTAGGCAGCCTCTTGAAGAATGAGGTCGTAGCCTTCTTTCTCGGCGATGGTGCGAATCGCCTTATTGGTTCGATCAAGCACGCCTTGCAACTCTTCATTGCGACGAGCATTGAAATCTTCGTTCAACTCACGCTGCCGGCGCTGGAAATCGCGATTGGCATCAGCCAATTCACGCTCCTTGGCCTTACGTTGAGTCTCAGTCCAAGTCACGGCATTCCGTTCCAGGTCTTCCTGCATTTTCTGAACCTGAAGGCGCAGCTTCTCCACGTCTTGTCCACGCTTTTCAAAATCCTTTTCCAGCTTCTTCATGGCCTTCTTGGCAGGGTCGGAGTCACGCAGCACACGTTCCGTATTGATGACGCCGATTTTTCCCTCTGCCTGAGCAAATGCCGGCAACAAAGCCATTACGCAAGTCATGAAACACAACAAAAACTTCTTCACTTTGATCTGTCTCCTACGACTAGAACACGGTGCCCATCTGGAACTGAAGGCGCTGGATGTGATCGGTGGATTCCCGCTTTAGTGGAGAACCAAAGCTGAACTTCAGGGGGCCCATGAAGGAGCTCCAAGTCAGTGCAACACCAGCGGATGCACGCAAATCACGTAGAGCGATCGACTGCCCCACTCCCCATACCTGACCGACGTCAATGAATGTACTCAAACGCAAGGATTTGTCGAGCCCAGAACCAGGCATGGGGAAAAAAAGTTCTGCATTCCCCACCACTCGGCGTGTTCCGCCCAGTGCTGTATCCGTGCTGGGATCGCGAGGTCCGAGGGTGCCTGAGTCAAAGCCTCGAACGGAACCGATACCGCCCGCGTAGTAGTTCTTCCAGAAAGGAAGCTCTCTGCCACCGTAACCGCCTGCAGCAGCAGCTTCCCCATTCAGCAAAAGCGTGAAGGTCTTGGACAGCGGGAAGTAATTCTGTTGTTGGTAGCTGGTACGTACGTAGTGCAAATTTCCGGCCGGTGACAGTTCGCCACTTATGCGCCGAATAAAGCCCGAAGTCGGATAGAGCCGGCTATCCACCGTATCTTGCACCCATCCCACGGTGGCAACCAGCGATGAAAAGTGATTGCCATGGGCGGTAACCCAATCTTGATAGCGTACAGGGCTGGACGTCGTAACAGACAGTGTGGACGAGTCAATGGATAAGCCAAAGTTGATGTTTTGCTCATCCGCCACAGGGACGCCATAGCGAACACCGCCGCCCCACGATGAAACACCGTAGGTCGCAACCGTAGTACTCAACTGCGATGTATCAATCTTGCGTCGATAGACATCGAACCCCCGACTGACGCCGTCGACCGTGTAGTAGGGGTTGGTATATGACAGCGAATAAACCTTGTTTGCCCGGCTCGTATTTACCTGGAGCCCCAAGCTACGGCCACTGCCAAACAAGTTGTCCTGTTGAATCGAACCTGACAACACCAGTTTTTCCGTGCTGGAGAAGCCGGCACCGATCATCAGACTGCCGGTCGACCGCTCCTTGACATTGACGTTCAGATCGACCTGGTCTGTCGTTCCTGGCACAGGTGGCGTTTCAACGGACACATCCTCGAAATAGCCTAAACGGTCGGCTCGTTTCTTGGATTTATTGATTCGCTCTCCGTCATACCAAGCAGATTCCATCTGACGGAATTCGCGACGAACGACCTCATCACGTGTACGGTTGTTGCCAGTGATGTTGATACGGCGAACATACACCCGGCGACCCGGGTCCACAAAAATGGTGAAGGCTGCCTCGTGCTTCTCCTTGTCCAACTCAGGCATCGCATTGACGTTAGCAAAGGCATAACCGTCATTACCTAGTCGATCAGAGATCGCTTTGGTGGACTCCGTCAAACGGGAACGGGAGAAGGTTTCACCGGCCTTGATCTTTACCAAGCCACGCAGCACATCCTCTGGCAACAACAGATTACCTGCCAACTTAACCGACGACACTTTGTAAGACTGTCCTTCGGTCACATTGACGGTGATGTAGATGTCCTTCTTATCTGGGGAAATGGACACTTGAGTGGAGTCAACATTGAACTCCAGATACCCGCTATCCAGATAGAAGGAGCGCAAGGACTCCAAGTCAGCGGAGAGTTTCTGCTTTGAGTACTGATCGTTCTTCGTGTACCAGGTGAACCAGCCAGGAGTACGCAACTGGAACAGTTCAAGCAGATCCTTCTCGGGGTAAGCCTTATTGCCAACCAGATTGATCTGCTTGATCTTGGCGACTTCGCCTTCTTCAACATTGAAGTTGATATTGACCCGGTTCCGCTCCAACGGCGTTACCGTGGTGCTCACATTGGCAGCGTAGTATCCCTTAGAGAGATATTGACGCTTGATTTCCTGCTCTGCTTTTTCGAGCAGTGAACGGTCGAAGATGCGCGACTCGGAGATGCCAAGTTCCTTCAGCGCCTTCTTGATCGGATCCTTATCGAAGGCCTTCATGCCTACGAAATCCAGTGCATTGATGGCGGGACGTTCCTCGACCACTACCACCAGCACATCGTCTTCGATTTCTAGGCGCACATCTTTGAAAAAGCCGGTAGCGAACAAAGCTTTAACCGCTTGCGACGCCTTTTCGTCATTTAAGGTGTCACCGACCTTCACGGGCAGGTAACTGAAAACAGTACCGGCCTCGGTTCGTTGAATACCTTCAACGCGAATGTCTTTTACAGTGAATGCATCGAAAGCGCCTGCCGTTGTAGCAAACAGGGAAGCCACAAGGCCAGCCAGGAGGGATTTCTTCATGAGGTCAGCCGAAGAAGAGACGATTGAAATCGTTGAAAAGGGCAAATGCCATGAGCAATCCGAGAACTCCGAAGCCAATTCGCTGACCAATTTCCATGGCCCGTTCGGATACAGGACTGCCCTTGAGAAACTCGACAAAATAATACATCAAATGCCCTCCATCCAGGACAGGGACAGGAAGCAGATTGAGGACGCCGAGGCTGATGCTGATAAGCGCGATAAAGCGAATGTAGGCGGCAAAACCCATTTGCGCGGATTGACCGGCGTAATCGGCAATCGTGACTGGTCCAGACAAGTTGCGCCAGGAAACGTCACCCGTTAGCATTCGTCCCATCATGGAGAGACTAAGGCGAATCGTGCTCCATGTCTGGCGCACGGCTTGCACCGCCGCCTGGACGGGGTTGTAACGGATTTCCATAAAGATGGAATTCCCGGGATCGGCCCTTACTGCCGCCCCCATCCGACCGTACCCTTTTCCACCATTGCTGACTTTGTCTGGCACTACTCGGACAATTTCGACTCGCCCCTTTCGTCGCACCTCGAATTCAAGTGGGATCCCGGCGGAAGCCCGCACGATTTCTACAACCTGACTCCATTGGTTAACGGGGTGTCCACCGACAGACAGCACTAGATCTTCTACCGCGAGGCCGCCTCGCTGCGCCGGTGACCCCGCCTGTACTTGGCCAATCGTCGGAGGCAAAGGGGGCTGATAAAGCGTAATGCCAAGCTTGTGCAGCAAATCCCCGTCGAGATCGGTGGACGATAACGAATCCGTAGCGATCGCCACGCTTGAAACTTGCTCGCCCAAGCGGACCTCGAGCGCCACCGGACGATGATCAAGGCGCGCATTCAATACCGCGACTCGAAAATCCGACCATGTCTGAATCGCCAAATCGTCTACCTTGGTGATCTGCATGCCCGCAACGACGCCGCTTTGCGCAGCGACACTGCCGTCGACCGGAGCACCAAGAACAGGCTTGAGCTCCTGAACGCCAGACATGAACATGAGCCAATAGATGACTACCGCTAGCAGCAGATTAGCTATGGGACCGGCACTTACAACAAAACTACGACGTGCCAGAGACTGCCGATTGAAGGCACGATGGCGCTCCTCCTCGACTACATCCACTTCCCTCTCATCGAGCATCTTTACGTAGCCGCCAAGAGGAATGGCGGCGATACACCATTCAGTCTGATCGCGGCCGCTCCTACGCGACCACAGGGTGCGCCCGAACCCTACAGAGAACCGGAGCACCTTGATCCGACAAAGCTTTGCCGCAATGAAATGTCCCAATTCATGGACTGTAACCAGCACACCCAGCGCTGCCAGAAAGGCAAGGGGATACCAAAGCATATGATCCTCCGGCGACTAGTGAGATAGGCGACTGACGACTTCTGCCGCGATCTGACGGGCGCTTTGGTCTGCAGCGAGCACCGCATCCAGATCGGGGATGTCAGTCACAGGCAGCGCCTCCAGGGTTTGTGCCACTACCTGGCTAATCCCCATGAACGACAAACGACGATCCAGAAAAGCCGCGACAGCAATTTCGTTCGCCGCGTTCAGTACGGCGGGTGCATTTCCCCCAGCTCGTAAGGCCTGATAAGCAAGAGCCAGACAAGGAAAACGGACCGGATCTGGCAGTTCAAAGTTCAACTGCGCCACCTGAAACAAGTCCAAGGGCGTAACCCCCGAGTCGATCCGTTCAGGGTATGCAAGCGCGTGGGCAATGGGAGTACGCATATCCGGATTACCCAGCTGCGCGAGCACGGAACCGTCCACGTACTGCACGAGAGAGTGGATCACGCTCTGCGGGTGAACCACCACCTGAATGTCGTCTGGTGCCGTATTGAACAGCCACCGGGCCTCGATCATTTCAAGTCCCTTGTTCATCATGGTGGCTGAGTCGACCGATATCTTGCGGCCCATGACCCAGTTGGGATGGGCGCAAGCCTGCTCAGGCGTCACCGACTGCAACTCATCCAGCGAAGCCTTGCGGAAAGGGCCACCGGAGGCCGTGAGCAAAATTCGACTAACGCCGGACGCCTTCATATTCCCCGCGTAGTCATGGGGTAGGCACTGGAAGATGGCGTTGTGTTCGCTATCGATGGGCAGCAAGACCGCGCCGGATCGAGCCACTTCGGCCATGAAGACCGCGCCCGCCGTAACCAGGGCCTCTTTGTTCGCCAGCAGCACGCGCTTACCAGCCTTGACCGCTGCCAGCGTGGGCTGCAAACCCGCAGCGCCGACGATGGCTGCCATGACGGCATCCACAGAAGCCATGGACGAAATTTGAATCAGCGCATCAGGGCCGTGGAGAATTTCCAGGCCGGGCACCTCATTGCCCAACAACAGGCTCAATTGCGAAGCCGCCTCCGCCGAACCCGCCACCGCGTAGCGAGGGCGATGAACTCGGCATTGCTCGGCCAAAGCTTCCATGCGTTGATGGCCGCTTAATGCAACGACTTCGTAGCGATCGGGATGGCGGGACACCACGTCCAGAGTGCTGACGCCAATAGAGCCGGTGGCTCCCAAAACAGTCAAACGTTGGCGGGCCATTAAAAACTTTCGTGAGACGAACTTAAAGGACCTGCAAAGCCAGTGCGATCAAAGGCAAGGTCGAAGTTAGGCTGTCGATGCGATCGAGAATGCCGCCATGCCCGGGAAGAAGATTGCTGCTGTCCTTAATGCCCGCCTGCCGCTTCAGAAGCGACTCGAACAAGTCGCCCATGATGCTGAGAATAGTGACCAGCACGAGGATGAGCGCCAGAACCAGCCAGCCGCCCTGCCCCTTAGGCGCAAACAACCCGATGGCGGGCCAAGCCAGCAATCCGTAGATCATCACACCCACTACTGCGCCGTAGGCACCCTCACGTGTTTTTCCGGGGCTGATGGAAGGCGCAAGCTTGTGTTTGCCGAAGGCACGGCCAGTAAAGTAAGCCGCCACGTCCGCCGTCCAAATGGCGGCCATGGCGAGAATCAGCACCCAGGGACCACGGCTGTAGAGCGCCACCAGCGCAGCCCAAGTAGGCACAATCAGAAACGCACCTAGGAGGTAGCCCGCAACGGCGTGATCAACCAAACGCCAGGCGCGAGCCAGCCAAAAGGGAGCAAGCAAGAGCCAGAACAAGGATGCCACTGCCCACAGGGGGGCAAAGCTGGTTGCAGGAAAGACATTGACTGCTATGCAGGCCAGGAACACCGCGAAGCCGTATCCCACACGGAGCACCGGCTTGCCGTTCATCAAGCCGGCCCACTCCCATGCCGCTGCGCCGGATGTCAAGGCAAATACGATTTCCACCCACGATGCGGGAGCAGCGAAAAGCAGGGACAACAGCCCTGAGACAAGAATCAGCGCTGTAATGACGCGGGTTCTAAGCATCACCCGCCGCCGTGGGGGATTGAATCAGTTGTTCGCTTGTGCGACCGAATCGGCGTTCTCGATTTTGGTAGGACGCAATGGCTTGATCCAGCGCTGCCTCATCAAAGTCGGGCCACAGGGTCGGCGTGAAGTAGAACTCCGAGTAGGCCAATTGCCAGAGCAGGAAGTTACTAATACGTTCTTCGCCACCTGTGCGAATGAATAGATCTGGCTCCGGCGCATAGGCCATGGCCAAATGAGGCGTCAGATCGGCCTCTTCGTAAGCCCCCGCCTTCTCTGGTTGGGCTTGGGTAAGGCGATTGACTGCTTGAAGAATGTCCCAACGGCCGCCGTAGTTGGCTGCGATGGTCAGGGTCAGTTGGGTGTTTTCGGCGGTCTGCTCTTCTCCGGCGCGGACGAGATCCACAAGCGCGCCATCAAACGCGGACAAATCGCCAACAACCTTAAGCCGCACACCGTTGGCGTGAAGACGACCAATTTCAGCCTGCAATGCGGATACAAACAGGCCCATGAGAAACGAAACCTCGTCCTTGGGACGACGCCAGTTCTCGGAGCTGAAAGCAAACAGGGTCAGGTATTGAACGCCACGACTGATGCAGGCTTTGACCATGGCACGAACGGTTTCAACGCCGCGCTTATGGCCAGCCACCCGAGGTAAAAAACGCTTCTTCGCCCACCGGCCGTTGCCATCCATGATGATGGCAACGTGACGAGGTACCGGCGGCGCTTCGGGAATCTCCCGGGTCGAGCTGGAAAAAATCATCTGGAAAGGAACAGGGCCTAAACGGCGATACTGGCGATCAGACCGCCAGCAAATCCTTTTCCTTATCCGCCAGCATCTTGTCCACTTCGGCTACGTAGCGGTCGGTCAGCTTCTGGACTTCGTCCTGGGCGCGACGCTCGTCATCCTCGGACACTTCCTTCTTCTTCAGGGCGTCCTTCAGCGTGTTGTTGGCGTCGCGGCGCAGGTTGCGCACGGCAACCTTGGCGTTCTCGCCTTCGGTCTTGACGACCTTGATCAGCTCGCGCCGACGTTCTTCGGTCAACGGAGGCATCGGCACACGGATGATTTCACCCATGGCGGAAGGATTCAGGCCCAAATCGGCGTCGCGAATAGCCTTTTCGACCTTGCCCAGCATAGGCTTTTCCCAAGGCTGAACGCCAATGGTACGAGAATCGATCAAGGTCACGTTGGCCACTTGGGACAGGGGCACGGGAGAACCGTAGTACTCCACTTGGACGTGATCAAGAATGCCAGTGTGGGCGCGGCCCGTACGGATCTTGCCCAGATCGTTCTTCAACGCCTCCAGGCTCTTTTGCATTTTTTGTTCAGTGGTTTTCTTCAGCTCGGGGATCATCGCCCTACTCCTCAAACATGAACAAGCGTGCCTTCGTCTTCACCGGTCACAACACGCTTGAGCGCGCCGGCCTTGAAGATGGAGAACACGTTGATAGGCAGCTTTTGATCTCGACAAAGGGCGAAAGCAGTGGCATCCAGCACTTGCAGGTTGCGACCGATAGCCTCGTCGAAAGTGATCGTCGTAAAACGAGTCGCACTCGGGTCCTTCTTGGGGTCGGCGGAATAAATGCCGTCCACCTTGGTGGCCTTGAGCACGATCTCGGCGCCGATTTCGGAGCCGCGCAAAGCAGCTGCCGTATCGGTAGTAAAGAAGGGATTGCCGGTGCCGGCACCAAACACGACCACCTTGCCTTCTTCCAGATAGCGGATGGCCTTGCCCCGAATGTAGGGCTCAACCACCTGCTCGATATTCAGGGCCGATTGCACACGGGCGGGCAAATCCACCCGCCGCATGGCATCGGCCAGGGCCATGGCATTCATCACCGTGGCCAACATACCCATGTAATCCGCCGTAGCCCGGTCCATGCCGGTGGCCGTACCGGCCACGCCGCGGAAG
>DASUJA010000051.1:0-15933 GCA_036279515.1 Rhodocyclaceae bacterium
AACGTGGTGACGGCGGATGCGCAGAACTCCATCGCCGTGGGCGAAGTGCTTTGCGCCAGCGACACCGTGCGCCACCTGTCCTTCACCGGCTCCACGGAAGTGGGCCGCATCCTGATGCGTCAGTGCGCCCCCACCATCAAGAAGCTCGCCCTGGAACTGGGCGGCAATGCGCCTTTCATCGTCTTCGACGACGCGGACCTGGACAGCGCCGTGGAAGGTGCCATCGCCAGCAAGTACCGCAACGCCGGCCAGACCTGCGTCTGCGCCAACCGCTTCTACGTGCAGGAAGGCGTGTACGAGCGCTTTGTGGAAAAGCTCGCAGCACGGATCAAGACCATCAAGGTGGGCAACGGCTTTGAAGCCGGCGTCACCCTTGGCCCCATGATCGACGATCAGGCCGTGACCAAGGTCGAAGCCCACGTGGCTGACGCCCTGGCAAAAGGCGCACGGCTCCTGGCCGGCGGCGAACGCATCGGCGAGCGCTTCTACGCAGCCACAGTGCTGGCCGACGCCAAGGCGGACATGCGCTGCGCCCGAGAAGAAACCTTCGGCCCCATGGCGCCGGTGTTCAAGTTCGCCACGGAAGAAGAAGCCATTGCCCTGGCCAACGCCACCGAGTTCGGCCTCGCCAGCTATTTCTACAGCCGCGACATCGGCCGCATCGTGCGGGTGTATGAGGCACTGGAGTACGGCATGGTGGGCGTGAATACGGGTCTCATCTCCACGGCCGAAGCGCCCTTCGGCGGCGTCAAGCAATCCGGTCTGGGGAGGGAAGGTTCACGTCACGGGATGGATGACTACGTGGAGATTAAGTACGTCTGCTTGGGCGACATCAACAAGTAAGGCGATCACATGTGCCGGCCACAGATGCTTGGCCGGCACATCGAATTGCGGTCATGTGGGAATCGGCAGTAAGTCGTCATCCCCGCGAAGGCGGGGATCCATGCGGCGGTCGTAGCACGAATGACGGCCAATGGATTCCCGTCTTCGCGGGAATGACGGCGTGCTTCCTCTACACCTTCGACAACTGACAACAGACGGCGCTCATTGCGCCCACCGCGCCGGGAGTTCGCCCCGGCGGGCGAGGGCGATGCCCTCGCCCATGGCCCACGACAGCACCCCCACCTATCCTCCCCCGCCAAGCGGGGGAGGTAACTAGTCACCTCCGCCCTTGGGGCGGAGGAAGGGAGGTGGGCCGTTCTTTCAGCCTGCTGCGGCGAGCAGCCGCAGCCCCACCTTCACCGGCCCTTCGGGCTTCCCTCGCTGCGAAAGCCTCGACGGGCCGGTGGCGCAAACTCGCCTGCGGCTCAGACACGCGCCCCCGGACTGCCCCCGTCGAGACTTCCTCACTCGGCGGCTCTGATGGGATTTGAAAAGCTCGCATAGCAACCACCGTCATTCCGGCGAACGCCGGAATCCAGGCGGCGGCCCAACTGGACACCGGCTTCCGCCGGTGTGACGGTGCCTGAGTAGCGACCTTGCTTCGCAACACCTCGCTCTTGCTACGAAGCTCCCTCCCCCTTCCGCCGAGCCGCTGATGTGATGCGGGAAATGGGGCCGTCCGGGACCGCGTGTCTGAGCGGCGCAGCCGCGAGTTTGCGGGACCGGCCAATTCCTGCTTCGCAGCAGCGGGTAGCCCGAAGGGCCGAGGTGGCGGGGCACGCTTCTTTGGTGACTTTCTTGTCGTGCAACAAGAAAGTTACCCGCCTGCCGGGGCGGGTCCCGGCTGCGTTGTTATGGCAAGCCGCCCCAGTAAAACTCGTCAGGCCGGAAGCGCTTCCTCCATCTCCGATCGACTACGCAAATCGGAATCCACCTGGCCATCCTGATAAACAAACGACACCCGCTTCACATTGCACAGCAATTCATACGCAATGGTACCCGCCGCCGAAGCCACGTCGTTCACCGATACCCGATTGCCCCACAACTCCACCGAAGCGCCCACACCGCACTCAGGCAGATCAGTGAGATCCACCGTCAGCATGTCCATGGAAACGCGACCGATGATGCGGCTCGGCTTGCCGTTCACCGCCACGGGCGTGCCATTCACCACGGTACGCGGATAGCCATCGGCGTAGCCCATGGCGACCAGTCCGACACGAGTCGGCCGGGTGGCGGTGAAGCGGGCGCCATAGCCCAACTCTTCGCCGGGCTGCAAGGTGCGCACGGCCATCACGGCGCTTTCCAAGGTCATCACAGGCTTCAACTCACCCTTGCTGCCGGACACTGGGTCGGCGCCGTAGAGCATGATGCCGGGCCGTGCCCAATCCCGATGGCTGCCGGGCCAGGCCAGGATGCCTGCGGAGTTGCACAGGCTGCGCTCCCCCGGCAGGCCCTCCACCGCTGCCTCGAAATTGGCGGTCTGCGCGTCGGTGGCGAGCACGTCCATTTCATCGGCGCGCGCAAAGTGGCTCATGAGCGTGATACGGGCCACCTTGCCCGTGGCGAGCAAGCGGTGATAGGCAGATGCGGCCTGACCGGGCGCGAAGCCGGCCCGGTGCATGCCGCTGTCGATCTTGAGCCAGACGTGGAGTCGGGCGTGATGGGGCGCTGCGGCTTCGATCAGGCGAATCTGCTCGGGCTGATGCACGACGATCCAAAGGTCGTGACGCACGGCCAGGGTCAGGTCCGCCGCGTCGAATAGACCTTCCAGCAACAGGATGGGCTTATCGATGCCGGCGTCGCGCAGGGGCAGCGCCTCTTCCAGGAAAGCCACGGCATAGCCGTCGGCCACGTCTTTCAGGGCGTTGGCAGCCATGAGGGCGCCATGGCCGTAGGCGTTGGCCTTGATCACGGCCAGGGCACGCCCGCCGTGAAGGCGTTTGGCCTGACGATAGTTGTGGCGCAGGGCTGCCAGATCGATACGGGCGATGGCGGGGCGGCTCATGGAACTACCCTCCCCCCAACCCCCTCCCCAAGGAAGGGGGTGGCCAAGGTTCGCCGCTGCGCGGCTCCATAGTGTTGCTTGCGCCCCTGCGGGCGGCCGTGCGGGGCGCTCATGCGGCATTCCCCACAAGTCCGGCGGACCTGCTGCTGTCGCGGCCTTTGCTGTAACGATCCACCGAGAGTCCTTCGGTCCGAATTTCAGGTCGCATGCCCAGCACAAGATCCGCCACCAGCTTGCCGGAGCCGCAGGCCATGGTCCAACCCAGGGTGCCGTGGCCGGTGTTGAGAAACAGGTTGCGATAGGACGTGGCGCCGACGATGGGCGTGCCGTCCGGCGTCATGGGACGCAGGCCGGTCCAGAACTCAGCCGCGGGCAAGTCGCCGCCGCCGGGGAACAGGTCACCCACCACCAGCTCCAGGGTCTCGCGCCGACGGGGATTGAGGCCCAGATCGAAGCCGCCCAGTTCGGCCATGCCGCCGACCCGGATGCGCTGATCGAAGCGCGTCACGGCCACTTTGTAGGTTTCGTCCAGCACGGTGGAAACGGGCGCACGGGCTTCGTCCTCCAACGGAATGGTGAGGGAATAGCCCTTGAGCGGATAGACGGGAATGTCGAGGCCCAGGGGGGCAAGGAAGCCGCGGGAATAGCTGCCAAAGGCGAGCACGAAGCGGTCGGCAGTGAGTACCTGCTCTCTGCAGCGGACGCCGGTGATGCGGTCGCCTTCGACGCACAAGCCATCCACGGCCACGTCGTAGCGGAAGTCCACACCGAGGCCGCGCGCCAATTCCATCAAGCGCGTGGTGAACAGATGGCAGTCGCCGGTTTCGTCATTGGGCAGACGCAGGCCGCCCGCGAGTTTGTGCTTGGTGGCGGCCAGGGCCGGCTCCGCGTCGGCGAGGTGATCCCGGTCCAGCAATTCATAGGGAACGCCGCATTCCTCAAGCACGGTGATGTCGCGCTGGGCGGCATCCAATTGAGACTGGGTGCGGAACAGTTGCAGCGTGCCTTGGGTGCGAGCTTCGTACTCGATACCCGTGGAAGCCCGCAGGTCGCGCAGGCAATCGCGGCTGTATTCGGCCAGCCGCATCATCCGCTCCTTGTTCACCGCATAGCGGCCCGCAGTGCAGTTGGCGAGCATGGCGGCCATCCAGCGCAACTGGAACAGGCTGCCGTCGGGACGGATGGACAGGGGCGCGTGGCGCTGGAACAACCACTTGAAGGCCTTGAGCGGAATGCCGGGCGCAGCCCAGGGCGTGGAATAACCGGGCGACACCTGGCCCGCGTTGGCGTAGCTGGTTTCCAGGGCCGGGCCGGGCTGGCGGTCCAGAACGGTGACTTCGGCACCGGCCTGGGCCAGGTAGTAGGCAGTCGCCGTGCCGACGACGCCACTGCCGAGAACGATGATTTTCATTGATATCTCCTGACTATCTTCTTATGTTCGACGATTTATCTAGTGTATTTACTGCTATCCAGTGACTTTCTCTGACTTGCTACGATATTCATTAGACTTTCACTAAAATCACTGTCACAAAATCCCATGGAAAGTGAAATGCGCGACCTGGACAAAATCGACCGAAAAATCCTCGACATCCTTCAGCAGGATGGCCGCATCTCCATCACCGATTTGTCGGAGCGGGTAGGCCTGTCGGCAACTCCCTGCGCCGAGCGGATTCGCCGCATGGAGCGGGAAGGCGTCATCACCGGCTACTACGCGCGCGTGAATCCCCAGGCCCTGGGCCTTTCGCTACTGGTGTTCGTGGAGATCAAACTGTCGGCCAAATCCGGCGACGTGTTCGACAAGGTGAAGAAGCAGTTGCAGTACGTGCCGGAGGTGATGGAATGCCATCTGGTGTCCGGCGATTTCGACTATTTGGTAAAGGCGCGCATCAAGGAGATGGGCGAGTACCGACGCCTGCTGGGCGAGGTGCTGAAGAAGCTGCCGGCGACGGCGGAGTCACGCAGCTACGTGGTGATGGAGGAGGTGAAGGAGAGTCTGTATTTGCCGGTGGATCGGTGATGGATCCGATTCATCGCCACCCGTATTCCCGTTCGTGGTGAGGTATCGAACCATGAACGGGGCGCCATGCCATAACTCGCCCGTCGATACCTCTGGGCGAACGGTGGGGATGATTGCCAAGCGGCAAGTACCATGGCCGCAAGACTCAAATAACAAACCCGTAAAGCGCCCACTCCGCTCCCGACACTTCCAGCGCCAGGCGCTGCCATTCGGCGCGCTTGATGGCGACGAAGCCTTGATGAAGCAAATCCCCCAAGGCCCGTCGTGCAAAGTCGGAGCGTTCCAATTGTTCAATCGCGTCGAGCCAATTACGCGGCAAGCCTGCACCGCCGCCATCGCCGTAGCTGTTGCCCTCGGCAGGCGCTCCAGGATCGCGGGCATCGGCGATGCCGTCCAGCGCAGCAGCCAACGTCACCGCGGCCACCAGATAGGGATTGGCGTCCACGCCGGGTAGCCGATGCTCGAAATGGCGCGCCTTGCCGGAGGTAGCGGGAACCCGTAGGCCAACGGTGCGATTCTCGATACCCCAGGCATCGGACACTGGTGAGTAGACCGCCGAAGCGAAGCGCCGCCAGGAATTGAAATGGGGCGCCAGGACCAGCATGGTGTCAGGCAGCGTGGCGCGAATGCCGCCGATGGCGTGGAGCATCATGGGATTGAGGGCACCATCGCCGGTATCGGCAAACAGGTTGTCGCCATCCCCATCGGCAAGGGATAGATGCAGATGCATGCCGGAGCCCGCCTCCTGGCCGAAGGGCTTGGCCATGAAGCAAGCTTCCATGCCGAAGCGCCGCGCCACGGAGCGAATCAGGCGCTTGGCGACGATCACATCGTCCGCCGCCTGAGCCAGGTTGCGATAGCGGATGGTCAATTCGTACTGGCCCACCGCGTACTCGGAGATCACCGCCTCCAGGGGCACGCCCAGATGCTTGGCGCCTTCGTAGATGGCGTCGAACAGGGGCGACATCTCATCCAACTCATCCACCGACATGGTGTTGCGCGCAAGGGAGCGCCGGCCGGTCAGCGCGTAGCGTGCCGGCTGATGGCGACCGGCAGCGTCCCGTTCCTTATCCACCAGATAGAACTCCAGCTCGAAGGCGCCCATGGGCTCGAAGCCCGCCTGACGCGCCCGCTCGATCTGGCGCATCAAGGCGTGGCGTGGCTCTGCGGCGAAAGGCGTACCGTCGGCCTCGTACATGCTGACCAATACTTGCCCGCGATTGACGTGCGACTGGTAAGCAAGGGTACCGGGCACAGGCCAGCAGCGCTTGTCGCCGCCGCCGTCCGCCACCACGCCAGTGCCATCCACGTCGTCGCCGGCCACGTCCTGCCCGAACAGGGAACTGGGCATGCCGCGCCCCGAGGCGTAGAGGGCCTCCAGTTCATGACGCCGGATGATCTTGCCACGACCGATGCCGTGGCAGTCGATCATCAGAATGTCCACGGCTTCCACGTCTGGGTATTTGGCCAGGAAGTCCTTGGCCTCCTGAACGTGGGAGCCGCTGGGGGACAGAGTGGTCATTTGTCTCACCTATTCAAATTCGATTTTCTTGCGGTTCGATCAGGGACCGACAACATCTGCGTCCTTTAGCCGATCGACATCGTCGGCACTCAAACCCAGCACCCGCTGCAGAGTTTCGCCCGTGTGCTCACCAAGCAGGGGCGGCGGGTCGCGGTAGCTTATCGGGCTCGCCGACAGATTGATGGGGTTGGCCACCTGGGGAATCTCGCCGAGACTTTCATGCCCCATGATTTTCCGCAGTCCGCGGGCCTGGACCTGGGGATCGGCAAACACGCCGGCGAGATCGTTGATCGGTCCGCAAGGCACCGCCACCGACTCCAAGGCCCCTATCCACTCGGCGGTGGTGCGCGTCACGGTGATCTGCCGCAGCAAATCGATGAGCACCACGCGATGGCGCACCCGCTCGCGGTTGGTGGCAAACCGTGGATCCTGCGCAAGCTCGGGCCGGCCCGCTTCCGCGCAGAAGCGGGCGAACTGGCCGTCGTTGCCGATGGCGAGAATCATGTAACCGTCGTCGGTGGGGAAGTCTTGGTAAGGCACGATGCTGGGATGGGCGTTACCCAGCCGACGCGGCGGCACGCCGGTGACGCAGTAACTAAGGGCCTGGTTGGCGAGGCTCGCCACCTGCACGTCGAGCAGGGAAATATCGATGTACTGACCCTCGCCACTCTTCTCGCGATGGATGAGCGCGGCCTGAATGGCGTTGGCCGCGTAAAGGCCGGTCATGACGTCGGTCAGCGCGACGCCGACCTTCATGGGGCCGGTACCCGCCTCGTCGTCAGGACGACCGCTCAGGCTCATCAAGCCACCGAGACCCTGGATCAGAAAATCGTAGCCTGCTCGATTGGCATAAGGCCCGGTCTGGCCGAAGCCGGTGATGGAGCAGTAGATCAGCTGCGGGTTCACGGCCTTGAGAGATTCGTAGTCGAGACCGTATTTGCGCAACCCGCCGACCTTGTAGTTTTCCAGAAGCACGTCGGACTTCTGCGCCAACTCCCGCACCAGGGCTTGGCCCTCGGAATTGGCAATGTCGATGGCGACGGAGCGCTTGTTGCGGTTGGCGCAGAGGAAATAGGCGGCCACGTCCGTGTCATTACCTGCATCGTCCTTCAGGTAAGGCGGCCCCCAGCTGCGGGTGTCGTCGCCGGCACCGGGCCGCTCCACCTTGATGACCTCGGCGCCCAGATCGCCCAGCATCTGACTGGCCCAGGGGCCGGCCAGGATGCGCGACAAGTCCAGCACCCGGATGTGGGACAGGGCGCCGGCCGACGCCTGAGATGCGCACTCCATGCTTAATTGCCGAAGGCAGCGATATCGGTGATCGCCCGACCCAGGATGAGCGCGTGAATGTCGTGGGTGCCTTCGTAGGTGTTCACCACCTCCAGATTCACCAGATGACGGGCGATGCCGAACTCATCCGAAATGCCGTTGCCGCCCAGCATGTCGCGGGCGAGACGGGCGATTTCCAATGACTTGCCGCAGGAGTTGCGCTTGACGATGGAGGTCAGCTCCACCGGCGAATTTCCTTCATCTTTCAAACGCCCCACTCGCAGGCACGCCTGCAAACCCAGGGTGATTTCGGTCAGCATGTCGGCCAGCTTTTTCTGGATGAGCTGGTTCGCCGCCAGGGGACGGCCGAACTGCTTGCGATCCAGCACGTACTGACGCGCCGTTTCGTAGCAGAACTCGGCGGCGCCCAGGGCACCCCAGGCAATGCCGAAGCGGGCGGAATTCAGGCAGGTGAAAGGGCCTTTGAGGCCGGCGATGTCGGGGAACACGTTTCCGTCCGGCACGAACACCTCGTCCATGACGATCTCGCCGGTTATCGAGGTGCGCAGGCCCACCTTGCCGTGGATGGCCGGCGCAGAGAGGCCCTTCCAGCCCTTCTCCAGCACAAAGCCACGGATGCGGTCGTCTTCAGTCTTGGCCCAGACCACGAACACGTCGGCGATGGGGCTGTTGGTGATCCAGGTCTTGGCGCCGGACAGCTTGTATCCACCATCCACCCGCTTGGCCCGGGTGCTCATGCCGCCAGGATCGGAGCCGTGATTAGGCTCGGTCAGACCGAAGCAGCCGATCCATTCGCCCGTGGCCAGCTTGGGCAGATACTTTTGCCGCTGGGCCTCGGTGCCAAATTCGTAAATGGGCACCATGACCAGAGAGGACTGCACGCTCATCATGGAACGGTAGCCGGAATCCACCCGCTCCACTTCCCGGGCGATGAGGCCGTAGCAGACGTAATTGAGCGCCGCGCCGCCGTAGTTCTCGGGAATCGTGGGGCCGAGCAGACCCAGTTCGCCCATCTCCCGAAAAATCTCCCGGTCCGTCTTTTCGTGACGGAAGGCCTCCGTCACTCGCGGGGCCAGCCTTTCCTGGCAATAGGCATGGGCGGAATCCCGCACCAGCCGCTCTTCCTCGCTCAACTGCTGATCTAGGAAGAAAGGATCGATGTGATCAAACCGAACTCTGGCGTTTCCCATGAATCTCTCCGCATTGGTCATATTCCAAGAACTGGCGCGGATAATAGGAAGCACAAGCCGACTTGCGCAAACGAAGCTTTCTCACTCCGTTGTGCAAAATACTCACATCTAAAATCCAACCTCCCTTGGACCAAAAGGACGGTCATGCGTCGAAAAGTGCCGAACACCACCACCCTCATGGCTTTCGAGTCGGCCGCGCGCCACGAAAGCTTCACCCGCGCCGCCACGGAACTGTCGCTGACCCAGGGCGCCGTCTGCCGCCAAGTGGCCGGCCTGGAGGATTTCCTCGGCATCAAGTTGTTCCGCCGCACCCGGCGCGGCGTGCTGCTGACCGAAGCCGGTCGCCTCTATGCCAAACAAGTGGCCGTCCAGCTCAGCGCCCTGGAACGGGACACGTTGTCGCTCATGGCCCATCACGGCAAGAAGAGCAGCATCGAGCTGGCGGTGATGCCCACCTTCGCCACCTGCTGGCTGATTCCGCGTCTGCCGGCGTTTTACGAACGGCATCCGGACGTCCAGGTCAATCTGACGACCCAGACCCGCCCCTTCATGTTCGAGCAGACGGATTTCGACGCGGCCCTCTACCACGGCGTGGCCGGATGGCCGGGCACCGAAGCCCACTTCCTCATGCGGGAAGAAGTGTTGCCTGTGTGCAGTCCGCAGCTGATGAAGGGCCGCACATCCCTCACCGTGGAAGAGATCGCGCAATTGCCTCTATTGCAGCAATCGACCCGCCCCTACGCGTGGCGCGATTGGTTCGGCTCCCTGGGGCTGACCGTCGATGGCGACATGGCCGGCATGCGTCTGGAACTGTTCACCATGCTCGCCAAGGCGGCTGCGCAAGACATGGGCATCGCCCTCATCCCGCCCATGCTCATCGAAGCCGAAATGATGTCTGGGGAGCTTTCCATCGCAATGAACCATGCCTCGATCAGCCAGACCGCCTACTTCCTGATTCTCCCGGAGAAGAAATCGGAAGACCTTGCGCTGCTGGCTTTCAAGGATTGGCTTTTGCAAGAGGCGAAAGCGTATTCGCCGCTGACGAAGGCTTAGAAGATCGCGCCGTCGTTCAGCCGATCTGGCAGGACAACATGCTGAGGGACTGGAGATGGGAGCCCGTGATGGGGAAACTCACTGGGTCACCGGCGTCCTGTTGGGCGATGGCGTAGAGCAGCGGCAAGTAGTGGTCGGGCGTGGGAACCGAAAGACGGGCGTCCTCACCCATCGCTTCGTAGTGAATCAGGCCCTCGTGGTCGCCCTTGGCAAGCATATCCTTCACCACAGCCTCAAACCTCACGCACCAGTCGGTTGCGGGGGCATCCTCTCGACGATTCAACATTTGCAAGTTGTGCACGACGTTGCCGTTGGCGAAAATCAGCACGCCTTCGTCGCGCAGGGGGCGCAGGCGTTTGGCGAGTTCGTAGTGGGCCTCGGGAGGAAGGGCGCCATCCATGGAGAGTTGCACCACGGGAATGTCGGCGTCAGGAAACATGTGCATCAACACCGACCAGGTGCCGTGGTCGAAACCCCACGCTCCCATGTCCAGGCCCACGGGCGTTGGCGCCAGCAAGTCAGCCACACGTCGGGCCAAGGCAGGATCGCCGGGCGCCGGATACTGCACGTCGAATAATTCCTGCGGAAATCCGTAGAAGTCGTGAATGGTGGGCGGACGCTCCATGGCAGTCACGTGAGTGCCGCGGGTGTAGAAGTGGGCCGATACCGCGAGAATGGCCTTGGGCCGTGGCAAGGCTTGCCCCCATTGCCGCCACAGGGACCGAAAACGGTTGTCGGTGATGGCATTCATTGGCGTGCCGTGGGCGGCAAAAACGACGGGCATACGTTGAGCGGTGTTCATGAACTCTCCAATACTGATTCACATGCCGGATAAGGCAAGACTTCAGAACAACTCCACCTCGCCGGATACGGGCTTGTCCTTCAGTTGATCGCCGTAACTCATTTCCTGAGTGGCGATGAGGTTGTTGTGCAGAGAACGTAGGCGCTTCACCTGCACGCGCCCCGTGGCGGGAAAGTAGATCACCATGCGCGGATAAACATCACCCACGTCCTCGGCTACGACGGGCAAGGATTCCACCGCCAGATATTTGCGCACGAACTCGATGTTGCGCAGCCCCACGTCGGTGACCTTTTCCAGGATGCGTCCGCCGCCGAAGATTTTGACCTCCAGATTTTCACGGCAGCCGCCGTTGGACATGATGCCGTTGATCAGGTGCTCCATGGCGTAGTTGCCGTAGCGCATCGAGGCGCCGATGCCCGCCGCCTGCCACGAAGAGGAATCGGGGGTCTGGGGCAGCATGAAGTGATTCATGCCGCCAATGCCGCGCACCCGGTCGCGAACGCAGGCCGCGATACAGGAACCCAGGGTAGTGGTCACAGCTTCGCCGGAAGCGGTGACGTAATACTCGCCAGGCATAATTCGCACGGCGTAGCAGGCATGGCGGCTGATCCAAACTCGCTGGATATGCTCGAAGCCCGGCAAGGTGGGAAATGGAGGCGGCAGAGTGGCGTCCACGCTCATTCGCCGATGAAGAGCTTTTCGATTTCCGCCAACCCAGCCTGGGCCTCGCGGACGGCGGGTTCGATGCAAGACTCGCGAAGTCCGGTCAGGTCCCATACAAGAGGATCGATGGTGGGCGCATCTTCGATACCCAAGTCATCCACCTCGGCCATCTGAGCCAGGGCGTTTGCGAGGTGAACCAACGCCACTTCGCGCATGTTCTGGCGCGGCACTGCCGGCGAATGGTGGCCCGCGATACATTCTTCCAACAACGAGGAAAGGCCCCATTGGCGGGCCAGTTCTCCGCCCACATCGCAGTGATCGAAGCCGATCACTTGCTGTTCCGCCTTCTCGATGCCAAGGTCCGCGCCGCTGTCCAGCATGAGCTCCAGCACCTGATGGGCCTGCTCGGGGAGACGATTGAAGATCACCAGCTCGCCGACGTCGTGAAGCAGCCCGCCGGTAAAAACCGCATCGGCGCTGCAACGCCCAGCCTGCTGCGCCAGATGGCGAGCAATGGAAGCACAGAGCAGACAGTGACGCCAGAAGTTGTCCATGGACACCACGTCATTGGGCAAGCCGGCGAAGCACTTGGCCACGGACATGGAAAGCGCCAGGTTGCGAATCTGAGTGGTGCCGATCACCGACACGGCCCGCAGCACGGTATCCACCGAATCCCGACGCCGATACATGGGGCTATTGGCCACCCGCAACAGACGCAGGGTGAAAGCCGGGTCCTGACTCACTGCTTGCGCGATGTCCGAAATGGAACTGTCGTGGTCGTCGAGCAACCGACTGATGCGGAGATAGACATCTGGCAGGGTGACGAGATCGCCAATGTCCTGCACAAGGCTGTGCGGCGTGAGAGTTTGGTCCACGTTTCTTTTTGTACGAAGGGCTACCCGCCAACGGCGGAAGAGGAACCGCCGGATCGGCGGCGCGGAAGCGCTCATTGTCCCGCGTCTTGCCTGCCGCGCAAAGAGGCGCGCTCATTGACCATGCCCGGGTGACAGCAATAGGCGCCGCTTGGGAACGCCAATCCCCTTCCATGAGTGTCTGCATTTGGGCGCGGAGACCCGGCCCCTTATAATTCCGCCCCTTCCCTCCCCCCGGCAGTAAATCCATGACTAAGAAAGTGTTCATCCGCACCTTTGGTTGCCAGATGAACGAATACGACTCCGACAAGATGGCCGATGTCCTCGCCGCCGGCGAAGACGCGGTGAAGACCGACAACGTGGAAGAGGCGGACATCATCCTCTTCAACACCTGCTCCGTGCGCGAGAAGGCCCAGGAGAAGGTGTTCCACGATCTGGGCCGGATCAAGCACCTCAAGCAGAAGAATCCCAATTTGGTGATCGGCGTCGGCGGCTGCGTGGCGAGCCAGGAAGGCGCCGCCATCGTCGAACGCGCGCCCTACGTGGACGTGGTGTTCGGCCCCCAGACCCTGCATCGCCTGCCGCAATTGATCGGCGCCCGGCGCGAGACGGGCAAGCCCCAGGTGGACGTATCCTTCCCCGAGATCGAAAAGTTCGACGCTCTGCCCGCCGCCAAGGTGGAAGGCGCCTCGGCCTTCGTTTCCATCATGGAAGGCTGCTCCAAGTTCTGCACCTACTGCATCGTGCCCTTCACCCGAGGCGACGAAGTGTCGCGGCCCATGGAAGACATCCTGGCCGAGATCGCCAATCTGACCCGGCAGGGCGTGAAGGAAGTGAACCTGCTCGGCCAGAACGTGAACGCCTATCGCGGCAAGCTGGGCGACAAGGAAGGCGAAGCGGATCTGGCCTTCCTGATCGAGACCATCGCCGAGATGCCCGGCATCGAACGCATCCGCTACACCACGTCGCACCCGCGCGAGATGACCCAGCGCATCATCGACACCTACATCAAGGTGCCCAAGCTGGTGTCTCATCTGCACCTGCCCGTGCAGGCCGGTTCCGACCGGGTGCTGGCCGCCATGAAGCGGGGCTACACGGTGCTCGAATACAAGTCCGTGATCCGCAAGCTGCGCGCCGCGCGGCCTGAACTTTCCTTGTCCTCCGATTTCATCGTCGGCTTCCCCGGCGAGACCGACGAGGATTTCGAGAAGACCATGAAACTAATCGAGGACGTGGGTTTCGACACCAGCTTCTCCTTCATCTTCAGCCCCCGCCCCGGCACCCCCGCTGCCGACATGGCCGACGACACGCCGGCGGAGGTCAAGAGCTCCCGCCTCGCACGCTTGCAAAAGCGCATTGAGGAACAGGCCCATGTGATTTCCGAAAGCATGGTGGGCACGGTGCAGCGCGTGCTGGTGACCGGCCACGCCAAAAAGGACGCCAACGAGCTGGCAGGCCGCACGGACAACAACCGGGTAGTGAATTTTCCCGGCAACGGACGGCTCATCAACCAGTTCGTGGAGGTGCGCATTACTTCAGCACTACCTCACAGTTTGCGCGGCGAGATCGTCATAAAGGACTAGGCAACGGACTGGTGACGTAAGACGCCTGGACTACAATGAAACGACGTCTTTCACGTTCACACGAACCGGCCACCATCGCTTTGAAACCACACGCCATCCACAGCAAGCCGCCCAAGTCCATCGAGGTCGCGTTCCGCCCCGTCGACAATGCGCGGCTCTCCAATCTCTGCGGCCCCCTGGACGAAAATATCCGCCAGATTGAAACGGCCTTCGATGTGACCATCGCCCGTCGCGGTGAAGTGTGCCGAGTGGAAGGCGAAGCCATCAACGCCCGTCACGCGGCGGCGGCCTTGCAACATTTTTACGAACTCTCCATCGGCATTCTCTCCATCGACGACATTCAGCTCGGCTTGGTGGAACTGTCGAATCAGGCGGACGTGCGCAGCCCCTCCGCCGGCCTGCTCACGCGCAAGACCGATCTGCACGGCCGCACGTCGAACCAAGTGGATTACCTGAGAAAGATTCAGGAACACGACATCACCTTCGGCATCGGTCCCGCCGGCACCGGCAAGACCTACCTCGCCGTGGCCTGCGCCGTGGATGCCTTCGAGCGTGATCAGGTGGAACGTATCGTCCTCACCCGCCCCGCCGTGGAAGCGGGCGAGAAGCTGGGCTTCCTGCCCGGCGATCTGTCGCAAAAGGTCGATCCCTACCTGCGCCCCCTCTACGACGCCCTCTACGACCTGATGGGTTTCGACAAGGTGATGCGCCTGTTCGAGAAGGGCCACATCGAAATCGCGCCCCTCGCCTACATGCGCGGCCGCACCCTGAACCGCTCTTTCATCATTCTCGATGAAGCCCAGAACACCACTCCCGAGCAGATGAAGATGTTCCTCACCCGCATCGGCATCGGCGCCAAAGCCGTCATCACCGGCGATCCTACCCAGGTGGACCTGACCAAGGGCCAGAAGTCCGGCCTGATCGAAGCCCGCCGCATCCTGGCCGACGTGCGCGGCCTCGCCTTCACCGATTTCGACGCCACCGACGTCGTGCGCCATCCCCTCGTGGCCCGCATCGTCTCTGCTTACGAGAAATATGCCGAAAACAAAGCAAGCAACCAATAAGGCAACTGGCCGCAAGGCGGCTGATCAGTCATCCCCGTCCACGGGGCGGGGAACGAGGGGTGGGCAGTCCGGTTCCCGCGCAAGCGTATTGCACAGCCTGTCTTTGGCTGTGCAATACGCTTGTAAAGATGAAGCGTTACCCTCTCGCCCTCGGATTCGTCGCTGGACAAAAGCCGCCCTGGAACGCCCTGCAGAAGTCACTATCCGCTTCGTGGATGCGGAAGAAGGCCAAGCCCTGAACCGGGATTACCGAGGCAAGGACTACGCCACCAACGTGCTGTCGTTTCCCTACGAAACCGAACCTGCCGTCATGGGCGATCTGGTGGTATGCCTCCCCGTGGTGCAGAGAGAAGCACAAGAACAGGGCAAGCCCATTGACGCCCATTTCGCCCACCTGATCGTGCATGGCATACTGCACCTGCATGGTTACGACCACGAGACGAGCAAGAAAGACGCGGAAGCCATGGAATCCAAGGAACGCACAATTCTTGCTCGACTAGGTTACCCAGATCCCTACGCAGACGAGATTTAAGGCGAGAGCACCCGCTCTCTGTCTGACCCTCAGCACCCATATATGGACCCACACAGTAGTCGCCCCAAAGTAAAACTCATCGAACGCCTCTCCTCCCTGCTGATGCGGGAACCCGAGGACCGCGAACAGCTGCTGCAACTTTTGCACGGCGCCTTTGAACGTAATCTCCTCGACGCCGACGGCCTTTCCATGATGGAAGGCGTGCTCTCCGTTTCGGAAACCACCGTGCGCGACGTAATGGTCCCCCGCGCGCAAATGGACGTGATCGACATCAACGACACGCCCGAGAAGGTGGCCGAGTTCGTGGTGGAAGCCACCCACTCCCGCTTCCCCGCCATCGACGAAAACAAGGATGACGTGATCGGCATCCTCCTGGCGAAGGACCTGCTGCGCTACTTCGCCGGCAAGGAATTCGACCTGCGCGACACCCTGCGCCCCGCCATCTTCATCCCCGAATC
>DASUJA010000052.1:0-2571 GCA_036279515.1 Rhodocyclaceae bacterium
CGGCCTTTCCAAGGATCGCCGCCGTTACCTGGAAGCGGGCGGCATCTCCTTCTTCATCGGCGACGGCGCGCTGAACTACGCACCGGAAAAAATCTTCGAGACCTACTACAGCGTGGGCCTCAGCAAGAAGACCTCCGCCACCCTGGATTTCCAGCGCATGAACAACCCGGCCTACAACGCCGATCGCGGCCCGGTGCGCTTCGTCAGCGTGCGGCTGCATACGGAGTTTTGAAGCGGGTCATTAACGGATATGACTGAGGCTTGAGTAGGCAACAGCTGCTTACATAGCCTCTGAAACCAAATACAGGGCAGGTGCGTTAATTCGGCCGTAGCGACATTTCACAAGTCGTAACCGCCGAAATTCAGGAGAACGCGCATGTCCCTCACCTCTCGTCACATTCTCGCCTTTGCCGCCGCCACATTGCCCCTAGTGGCCGTTGCTCAGCCTTTGCAGGACACGGTGGAATACGCCCGCGTGCTGAGGGTCGCCCCCATCATGGGCCCCGAGGAAGCCCACGAGGTTTGCAGCATGGAGCGCGGCAGCTACGCGCCGCCGCCCCGCGAACACAGCAATGCCGGTGCTGTGCTGGGCGGCCTGGGCGGCGCCTTGGTCGGCTCCCGCTTCGGCGACGGCAACGGTAAGGTGGCCGCCACTATCGTCGGTGCCATTGGCGGTTCCATGATGGGCGACCGCTACGCCAATGACGACCGCCGCGACGCACCACCCGCTGTGGAGCGCTGCCGCACCGTGGTGCAACCGGGCCGCACCACCGGCTACATGGTCACTTACGAATACCAGGGGCAGCGCGACACCATCAACATGAACCGCGATCCGGGCCAGTGGTTGCGGGTGCATAAGACGGTGACGATTGAGTAAGCGTGAGCGAAAGTGACGACCACTCTTTGTGGAGCTTCTCTCTTGCTACGAAGCACCAACCCCGTTCCGCCTCGCCGCTGATGTGATGCGAGAAATGGGGCCATCCGGGCTTGCGTGTCTGAGCCGCAGGCGAGTTTGCAAGACCGGCCATTTCTCGCTTCGCAGCAGCGGGTAGCCCGCAGGGCCGAGGTGGCCGGGGCGCGCTTCTTTGGTGACTTTCTTGCCGCGCAGCAAGAAAGCCACCCGCCCGCCGGGGCGGGACCCGGCTGCGTTGTTATGGCGTGGCGCTAAGGAAAACTCGAAACCCAAAACCTGGATTCCCTCTCGGGCGTAGCCCGGCCTGTCCTGAGCTTGCCGAAGGGAGGGAATGACGGGCTGGTGCGAATTTGAAGTTCCCGAGTTACCCCGGACAGCAGTGCGTGTTCGCGGGGACGACGACATCACTCCCGCTCAGCGCTCCACCCTGAACGGCAGATGACTCGCCGCCTCCTGCCGATAGTCCTCGATGGCCGCATCCAGTTGCGTCAGATGCCTGCGCAGCACTTCGCGCATTTGCGCTTGCGCGATCCAGTGAGCGGTGACAACGCGAGTCGGCTCAAAGCCGCGCGCCAGCTTGTGCTCGCCACCGGCGCCGGGCTCGAAGCGGTCCAGGCCGTGGCGGATGCAGTAATCGATGCCTTGGTAGTAGCAGAGATCGAAGTGCAGTCCGGGAATGTCCTCGTCGCTGCCCCAGTAGCGGCCGTAGAGCGTCGTACCGCTGCGATAGCAGATGGCGACGGCCACCACATCCTCAAGGCGCCGGGCGATGAAGACCTGCATGCGGTCGCCCATGGCCGCTGCCATGTCCGCATAGCAGGCGGCAGTGATGGCGGGGTAGTTGCCGTAGCGGCGGAAGGTGTTGGCGTAGAGCTGGTGCAGACGCGGCCAAAGTTCGGGCGGCACCTGATGGCCGCCGAGGACTTGGATTTCCACGCCGGCCTCGGCGACCTTGCGCCGCTCGGCCCGCACCTTGCGACGCTTGTCGGAGGCGAAGGTTGCGAGGTAATCGTCGAAGTCCCGATAGCCCCGGTTGAACCATTGGAACTGCACTTGCGGCTGCAACAGCAGGCCCCGCGATTCCAGCAGAGCCGCCTCGTCCGCCGTGGGGAAGGCCACGTGCCAGGAAGATGCACCGAAGGCCTCCACCGCTTGTAGCGCCGCATCCACCAAGGCGGGACGCAGCGCCGCGTCGTCCGTCAGCAGACGCGGACCCGTGACCGGCGTGTAGGGGATGCCGGTGACGAGCTTCGGATAGTAGTCGTGGCCCAGCCGCTCCCAGGCGCCGGACCAGGACCAGTCGCGCAGGAAATCGCCGAAGGAATGGCCGCGCAGATAGAGCGGCATCCAGCCCACCCCGTTGCCCAACTCGTCGGAAAGCAGGAGGTGCCGCGCCTGCCAAGCCATGTCCGGCCCGGCAACGCCGTGATGCTCCAGGGCTTCGAGAAAACCGGGCAGCAGAAAGGGATCGTCGCCCACCTGCATCCGTCGGACGGAGGTGGGCAGATCGGCGATGGAGTCGAGGAATTGCACGGTGAGCGCCATGGTGTGAGTGTGCCGCAAAGGCAGGCGACCAGCGCGGCGGCGAGGCACATTGGGCAGGGCAATCGCATGAGCGAAGAAATACCCCTATTGGTCCTCCGTTATCCCCGCGAAGG
>DASUJA010000053.1:0-10227 GCA_036279515.1 Rhodocyclaceae bacterium
TCGGCCGTGCATGCTTCTCGAAGCCCGCCATCGCCAAACTCATCTGCTTCATCGTTGCGCCTTTGATCTGCCCCGTTCGTCGGACATTATGGCTTGCCAGTTTCAACTCGCTTACTTCATGCGGGATTTATTCGGCGTTTCCTTAGCTTAAGGAGAAAGTAAGTGGATCGACTCGTCGTTCGGAAAGTCGCGGTGCTCGGCGTGGGTGTGATGGGGGCGCAGATCGCGGCCCATCTCGCCAATGCCGATGTGCAAGTGGTGCTGTTCGATTTGGCTGCAAAGGAAGGTGACCCCAACGGTATCGTCAAGAAGGCCATCGACGGTCTCAGGAAAATGAGCCCCGCGCCTTTGGCGAGCAAGAGTCGGGCGCAATACATCGATGCGGCCAACTACGACCAGCATCTGTCCATTCTTGGCGAGTGCGATCTGGTGATCGAGGCCATCGCCGAGAAGATGGAATGGAAGGAGGATCTTTACCAGAAGATTGCTCCTCATCTGAAGCCCGGCGCCGTCGTCGCCTCCAACACCTCCGGCCTGTCCATCGGCCATCTTTCGGAACTCATGCCAGCCGAGTTCCGCGCGAACTTCTGCGGCGTGCACTTCTTCAATCCGCCGCGCTATATGAGCCTGGTGGAAATCATCGCGACTCCGAGTAGCGATCCCGCCATGCTTGACCAGCTCGAATCCTGGATCACCTCGCGTCTTGGCAAAGGTGTGGTACGGGCCAAGGACACGCCCAACTTCGTCGCCAACCGCGTGGGCGTTTTCTCCATGCTGGCGGTCATGCACCACACCGCCCGTCTCGGTCTGGGCTGTGATGAGGTGGATGCGCTGACCGGCCCCAAGATCGGTCGTCCGAAGAGCGCCACCTATCGCACCGCCGACGTGGTGGGGCTGGACACCATGAACCACGTCATCAAGACCATGCGCGATGGCCTGCCCAACGATCCCTGGCACGGCTACTTCAATGCGCCGGACTGGATGATGGGCCTGATCGAAAAGCGTTCCCTGGGCCAAAAGTCCAAGGCCGGCGTGTTCACCAAAGTGGGCAAGGACATTCACGTCTTTGATCCCGCCAGCGGAGACTACCGTCCCTCCACCGGAACCATCGCGCCGGAAGTGGCCGAGATTCTCAAGATCAAGGAAGCGGCCCAGCGCCTCATGGCTTTGCGCGATTCCGAGCATCCGCAGGCGCAACTGCTCTGGTGCAGCTTCCGCGATGTGTTCCATTACTGTGCCTATCACCTGGCCGACATCGCCGACAACGCCCGCGATCTGGACTTCGCCATGCGCTGGGGGGTGGCTGGAACCAAGGCCCCTTCGAGACTTGGCAAGCCGCCGGTTGGAAGGTGGTGGCTGCGGCTGTTAAGGAAGACATTGAAGCCGGACGCGCCATGAGCAATGCCGCGCTGCCGGATTGGGTGTTCACCCGCAATGGCGTTCACGAGATGGGTGGCTCCTGGTCCGCAGCAGATGAGAAGTTCAAGCCCCGCTCCCGCCTAGCGGTCTACCAACGCCAGCTCTATCCCGAGCGCGTCTTGGGCGAAGCTGCCGACGCCGTGGGCTACACCTTCTGGGAAAACAGCGGTGTGCGTCTCTGGACCCATCCACTGGACACCCGTATTGGCATTCTCCCCATTCGCTCCAAGATGCATGCCATCGGCTCCGATGTGCTGGACGGCGTGCTGACCGCTGTGGCGAAGGCCGAGGCCCAGTTCGATGGCTTGGTGCTATGGCAGGAGGCGCCCTTTGCCGTGGGCGCCAATCTGAAGGAAGTGCTGGATGGCTGTCAGGCCGGCCGTTTCGATGAACTGGACGCCATGATTGCCAAGTTCCAGCGCGCTTCCATGGCCTTGAAGCACGCACAGATCCCCACCGTTGCTGGCGTGTCCGGCATGGCGCTGGGCGGCGGTTGCGAGTTCCAGATGCATTGCGCCCATCGCGTGATGGCGCTGGAAAGCTATGTCGGTCTCGTGGAGGCCGGCGTCGGCGTGATTCCCGCCGGCGGCGGTTGCAAGGAGCTGGCCTTGGTCGCGGCGGAGATCGCCAAGCGCCAAACTGGCGGCGAGCCCTTTAATGCCATCCAGTCCGCGTTCCAGAACATTGCTTACGGCAAGGTGTCCGGTAGCGCCCTGGAAGCTCGCGAGATGGGCTATGCCAAGGAAAGCGACGACGTGGTCTTCAACGCTCGCGAGGTGCTCTACGTGGCCATCCGCCGCGCTCGTGCCATGGCCGAGGCTGGCTATCGTCCGCCGTTGCGCGCTCGGAGCGTCACCGTGGCCGGTCGCAACGGCATTGCCACCCTGGAGATGATGCTGGTGAACCTGAGGGAGGGCGGTTTCATTTCTGCCCACGACTATCGCGTGGGTCGTGCCGCTGCCGTCGCCCTGTGCGGCGGCGAAGTGGAGACCGGCACCCAGGTCAGCGACGAGTGGCTGCTGGAAGTGGAGCGCCGGGAGTTCGCTGCGCTGCTGAAGACGCCCGAGACCCAGGCCCGTATCGCCCACATGCTCGAAACCGGAAAACCGCTGCGCAACTGATTGCACTGGTTGACTGAACACGTCATCCCTTTCGCTGGGATGGCGACCCGAGAGCTTTTCCAATATCTGCCGCCCGTTCCGTAACGGGCGGGCTAGTCAGGAGACAAACATGTCCCGCCAAATTCAAGACGCCTACATCGTCGCCGCCACGCGCCTGCCTACGGCCAAGCGCAACGGCATGTACCGCTACACCCGTCCCGACACCATGCTGGCCCATGTGCTGTCCAGCCTGGTGGCCCAGGTTCCCCAGATCGATCCCGCCCTGGTGGGCGACGTGATCGTCGGCTGCGCCATGCCGGAAGGGGAGCAGGGCATGAACGTGGCTCGCATCGGCCTGCTGCTGGCTGGTCTGCCCAACACCGTGCCCGGCCTCACCATCAACCGTTTCTGCTCCTCCGGCCTGCAAGCCGTGGCCGACGCAGCTGCCCGTATTCGCCTGGGCGAAGCCGACGTGATGATTGCTGCCGGCACGGAATCCATGAGCGTCATGCCCAACATGATGGGCAACAAGGTCTCCCTCAACCCGGACGTGTTTCTCAAGGATGAAAACGTCGCCATCGCCTACGGCTTGGGCCTCACGGCCGAGAAGGTGGCCAATCAGTGGAAGATTTCTCGCGAGGATCAGGACGCTTTCGCCGTGGCTTCCCACCAGAAGGCTGTTGCCGCTATCGCCGCCGGTCACTTCAGTGCCGAGATTTCTCCCTTTACCACCCAAACGCATTTGCCCGGCGCGGGCAACGAAGTGCGTGTGGTGGAGCGGCTGTGTGAAAACGACGAAGGCCCTCGTGCCGACGCCAGCGTGGAAGGCCTTGGCCGTTTGAAGACAGTGTTCGCCGCGAAGGGATCGGTCACCGCCGGCAATGCGTCGCAAATGTCCGATGGCGCCGGTGCCGTGATGCTGGTGTCCGAAAAAAATCTGAAGGAATTCAATCTCACGCCCCTGGCACGCTTTGCCGGCTTCTCCGTGGCCGGTGTGCCGGCGGAGATCATGGGCATCGGTCCGATCAAGGCAATTCCCAAGGTGCTGGATCAGGCCGGCGTCAAGCAGGACGACCTGGATTGGATCGAACTCAACGAAGCCTTCGCCGCCCAGGCCCTGGCCGTGGCCCGCGACCTGGGGCTTAACCCGGAAAAGATCAACCCTCAAGGCGGCGCCATCGCCCTTGGTCACCCCCTCGGCGCCACAGGCGCAATTCGTACTGCGACGTTGCTGCATGGCATGAAGCGCACTGGCGGCAAGTGGGGCATGGTCTCCATGTGCATCGGCACCGGCATGGGGGCAGCGGGATTGTTTGAAATGTTGTGAGTCGCGCGCGCAAGCGATCATGCGACTGCAATGAGGTTGATCGGCGCAAGCACGTCTCTCCTCTGTGTGCTTGCATTTACACCGCCTCTTCGGAGGCGGCTTTTTTGTCCCCGCGCACTGCTGTCCGGAATAAATATCGCGAAGGCGAAACCGAAGTGAAGTCGTCATCCCGGCGAAAGCGCATTGCTGTCCGGGATAGATGTCGCACGGAGGACTTTTCGCAAAGATGGCATGGCTCGTCTTCCCGTTCGTGGTGAGGTATCGAACCATGAATGGGCCACCGTGCCGTAACTCGCCCTTCGATACCTCAGGGCGAACGGTTGAGCGGGGTGTAGGCCGCATTCAAATCGTCACGTCAGAGTCTCGAGTCATCGGAAGGGAGAAATCTTGCAATGACACGCCAGCAGCGAGAGCCCCGAGAGCTTCAAAAATTATCCCAGACAGCAGTGGGCGAACGCCGGGATCCAGGACGGGCCGCAAGAACCCCTGGATTCCGGCCTTCGCCGGAATAACGAAGTTTTATGGCTAGAGCCCAAATCGAATGCCGCCGCAGTTTTGAGTCCATTCGCAGCAGCAAAGGCCTAATCGCTATACCTGCCTGCATTTTCGGAAGGTTCTCGAAAACCACTCCGGACAGTAGTGAGTCCCCGCCCGGTTCCATGTGGGCCCGGCAGTCATCAAGGTAGCGCCGGGACTGCGCTCCCTGTGGGAACCAGCGAAGCGCGGATCGTCTGCGGTTTTTCGGGCGGCAGGTACTGGTCGAAGAAGTGCGCCATGCGCCGTTCGTATTCTTTGGGTTCCTTTTTGTGGATTTCTGTGTGGCCTAGGGTTGGCTCGTACCAGAGTTCCTTGGGTGAGCCGGCGGCTTGGTAGAGCTTCTGGCCGCTGTCGGTGGGGATTACTTGGTCTGTACCGCCTTGCAGAATCATGATGGGGCGCGGGCTGATGGCGTGGACCCAGCGTCGGGCGTTGATTTCGCCGGCGCTGAAACCGCCTTCCCATTCGGCCCAGCGCTCGATGGCGGGGGCGAAGGGGAAGCGGGGCAGGCCCGTGTAAAAGGTGACGGCGGTGCTCACCACGTCGTCGAGGGAGGCGAAGGCGCTGTCGGCAATCACTGCGTGGATGCCGGGGTTTTGCGCAGCGTACTGGATCACCAGGGAGCCGCCCATGGAGGCGCCGACGATGCCGATGCGGTGGATGTCCACTTCGGGCAGATGGGTGGCGTAGTGGTACCAAGCATCCAGATCCTTCATTTCCTCGTGGCCGAAACTGATGCGTTCGCCATCGCTGCCGTCGTGGGCGCGGACGGAGGTGATGAGGACGCCGTAGCCGTGGTGATGGAGCATGGCGGCGCGTGTGAGCATTTCGCCGCGGCTGGCCTTGTAGCCGTGCTGGGCCAGGATTAGGGCGCCGTTGGTGCCGGGGATGTACCAGCCCACGAGATTGAAACCATCGCTGCTGGTGACGGTGACGTCCTTGTAGTGCAGACCGAAGTCGGCGGGTGATTTCTGCGGGAGCTTGTGCTGACCTACGGGCTGGGTGATGAGCTCAATCGCCTTTTGGTGGGTGATGAGAAGGAAGGTGGTGAGCAGCGCCAGCAACAAAAAGCCGAAGACCGCCAGCAGCAGGCGTCGCCAGGGAATGGGGCGGCGCAGGTGTGTGACGGTCTGGTTGAGGTCGTTGTTGGGGAAGGTTTGTTGGCTGTTGTTGTCGTCCATGGTGCCCGTGAGTTTAAGCCACCTGATGCAGCCGTACGGGGATTCGTCTTGATCCGAAAGGTGCGCCGAATGGGCCGAAGCGGCCGGCGATGGCGGTGCCGCAGTGGCGGCAATGGCCTTGGTCGTCGAGGGCGTAGGTGATGATCTCGTACCAGTCCCGCTGGATCACGATCTCATCACAATGGGGGCAGTGGGTGGCATCGCCCTGCCGATCATGCACGTTGCCCGTGTAGACGTAGCGCAAGCCTGCATCCATGGCGATGCGCCGGGCACTGACTAGGGTTGCGGGCGGGGTGGGCGGCAGGTCGGTCATCTTGTAGTCGGGATGGAAGGCGGAAAAATGCAGAGGCACGTCGGGGCCGAGTTCCTTCATCACCCACTGGGAGAGGGCGGTGATTTCCTCGCTGGAATCGTTTTGGCCGGGGATCAGCAGGGTGGTGATTTCAAGCCAGCAATCGGTGTTGTGCTGGATGTAGGCGAGGGTGTCCAGCACCGGCTGGAGCTTGGCGCCGCAGAGCTTGACGTAGAACTCGTCGGTGAAGGCTTTCAGGTCTACGTTGGCCGCGTCCATCTTTGCGTAGAACTCACGGGCTGGTTCCGCGTGCATGTAGCCGGCGGTGACGGCCACGGTCTTGATGCCTTTGGCGTGGCAGGCGTCGGCGGTGTCCATGGCGTACTCGGCAAAGATCACCGGGTCGTTGTAGGTGAAGGCCACGCTCTTGGCGCCGTAGCGTTGGGCAGCGATGGCAATGGCTTCCGGCGTGGCGTCGTCCTGAAGCGTGTCCATTTCACGGGACTTGGAAATGTCCCAGTTTTGGCAGAACTTGCAGGCGAGATTGCAGCCGGCGGTGCCGAAGGAAAGGATGCTGGAGCCGGGGTAAAAATGATTGAGGGGCTTCTTCTCCACAGGATCAATGCAGAAGCCGGAACTGCGTCCGTAGGTGGTGAGGATGATCTGGTTGTCCTTACGCGCCCGGACGAAGCAGGCGCCGCGCTGGCCTTCGTGCAACTTGCAGTCGCGGGGGCAGACATCGCACTGGATACGGCCGTCGGGCAGGGCGTGCCACCAGCGGGCGGGGGAGCCGCTCAGTTCATCAGTCAGTGGTCTGGGGCTTCTTTCCATTTCAAAACCTCGTAGCGTTGCAGCTTCACGCCGGGCGCCCAGAAGTCTGCCGGCAGGCCGGCTTTGCGTTTGAGCTGGGCGAGAAAGCTGCGGGGATCGGGAAGGCTTTCCCATACTTGAGGCAGGAAAGTGCTGCGGAAGTTCTGGTACTCGAAAACGATTCCGTCGATGCCAGGGCGCATCCTGCGCAGGGCATCGTTTTCATCGAGGCAGGGCAAGTCTTCGGGGACGGAGAGAAGGGAGACTTCCACGCGGAGGTCGCGTAGTTCGCCAGCACGTACGGGCATGAAGCGCGGATCGTGGAAGGCCGCTGCGCAAGCGTTGGCGCGCACGTCGGCGTCCAGACTGCGATGGGGTTCCAAGGTACCGATGCAGCCGCGCAGTTGATCGTCCTCCATGAGGGTGACGAAGGTGGCGCCGGGTTGGTGAAGGGCCGGGTGATCGGGCTCGGGGGTCGTGGTTGCGTCCAGGGCTTCGGCAATGGCGTTGCGGGCGCGGATCAGGAGCGCGGCGCCCAGCTTCGCATCCGCTTCAGTGGCGGGTTTCGTGGACATGGTTCGGGTTTCCGTTGGTCTGGGTGAAGGCGATGGCGGCATAGCCCACCACGCGGGAGCGGTCGCCCGCTGTGTCGCCGGAATTGCGCAGATCCAGCAGTTCCGGTTCCAGCCCCTTGCGTTGGGCGATTTCCACCAAACCGTTGATGGGCGTGGCACCGCAGGCTTGTTCGTGGCTTTCGATCTGCTGGAGCTTGAGGACGTTGCCGATGGTGTCTCGATCCAGATTCTGGGCGTCGTCGTAGGGGTGGTAGTGGGAAAGGTCGGAACTGATGACGATAAGGGTCTCGTCGCCACCCCACAGCCGCTCCAGCACAGCAGCGACGGCGTGACTGGGTGCCATGCCGACGATCCAGGGCACCAGGGTGAAATTTGCAAGCACGGTTTGCAGGAAGGGCAGCTGCACTTCCAGGCAATGCTCCTGGGCGTGGGCCGGTTCCAGTTCTTCGATCTGTGCTTGCAGGTCGCGCTGGATCAGGAGCGCATCGATGGCTGCCCGGTCGATGGGTACGTCGCCCAGTGGCGTACGCCAGACCTTGGCAGCGGTGGTGGCGAGGCCACGAAAGGGCATGCGATGGGCCGGACCGAACATCACCACGCGGCGAATGCGATCACGCTGGGCCGCCAGCCGGGCGTAGGCGCAGGCGGCCACCGGGCCGGAATACATGTAGCCGGCGTGGGGCACGATCAGGGCCTTGATGGGAACGATGTCGTCGGGGCGGACGAAGGGCTGCGCCTCTGCGAGCATTTGGGAAATTTCGAGGGACAGTTGCCCTGCGTCGCTGGGATAGAAGAGGCCGGCGACGGCGGGGGGGCGAATCGATGTGGGCATGGCTGACTCCTTTGGTGAAGTCGCGACAGAGGAACAGAAAACCGTTAAAGCAACATCACACCAGTATGGCAAGCAGTCCGCCGATGCCAATGCCGATAGCGGCCATGCCGGGCAGGACGTGCCGGGCGAGGGGGGCGCCGCCGATGGAAACCACCAGGCCACATTTGAAGACGAGATTTGCGATGATGGCGAGGCTGATCGAGGTGACGACCGCAGTGCTCTCCAGTTTTTCAATAGCGAACAAATGCAGGGAGGACAAGGAAATCGCGTCCACGTCGGTCAGGCCCGAAATCAGCGATACGAGGTAGAGGCCCTTGCTGCCGGCCTGATCCTGAAGGAACGCGGAGAAGAACAGCACGACCGCGTAAAGCAGGCCGAAGGTGACGGCGATGCGAAGTTCCGTAGGGTTGGCCACGTCGGGCATGGGCAGGTGTTCCTTGGAGGTCTTGCGATGCCATATCCAGGATACGGCCAGCCCCAGCGCCAGTCCTCCGGCGAGCACGGGTTCCAGGATGGGAATCAGGCTTGGCGCCAAGGCTGCGGAAATCAGACCGAGGCGTAGCAGGACCGTCAGGTTGGCGAGGAGGATCACCATGGTGGCGGTGGGGATCAGTGTGGCGTCGGCGCGGGCATGGCGGGCGAAGACCATGGTGGTGGCAGTGCTGGACACCATGCCGCCGAAGAAGCCGATCACCGCCGCGCCGTGGCGGGCGCCCACGAGGCGCAGGGCCGCGTAGCCCGCCAACGAAACGCCGGAGATCAGCACCACCATGCGCCAGGTCTGGTGCGGATTGAAGGCCTTATAGGGGCCAAAATCCTGATCCGGCAGGATGGGCAGGATGATGAAGGAGAGAACGCAGAACTGGAGGATGGAAATCAGGTCCTTGTGGGACAGGGCCTGGGTGAAGCCGTGGAGCTGGGTCTTGAAGTAGAGCAGGATGGTGGTGGCGATGGCGAGCATGACCGCCAGGGAGCCGTAACCCAGCCACACGGCGGCGCCGAGGCCGTAGGTGAACATCAACGCCACCACCGAGGTGGTGCCGGGATCGCCGTCGTCGGGTGGATCGGAGGCGATGGCGGCCATCATCATGCCGCCCACGACGAACAGGCCCACCGCCAGAATCCAGGCGTTGCCGAAATCCTTGGCGATTAAAGCGGTGAGGGTACCGAGCAAGGCCACTAGGCCATAGGTGCGCAGGCCGGCCTTTGCATCGGGCTTGCGCTCCCGCTCCAGGCCGATGAGCAGGCCTATGGCGAGACTGGTGGCGAAGGCTTGCAGGTGGGCTTCCATGGAGTCGTATTCCCCGAAGGTTGGGTTATTGGTGTTCTCAGGTCATTGTAGTTCGCGTCCCGCATTGGGCTATTGCTTCGGTGCAGGCGGCAAGGCTCAACCCACCCATGCCCTTACAATGCGGCCCCATGAGCTATTTCGCATTGGTTCCCGCCGCCGGTAGCGGCTCTCGCATGGGCAGCGCCCAGCCCAAGCAGTATCTATCCCTCCTGGGGCAGCCCGTCATTCGCCATACCTTGTCCACCTTGTGCGCCATCCCTGAGTTGTCGGCGGTGTTTGTGGTGCTCTCGCCCGACGACGAGGAATGGTCCCGTCACGATTGGTCGGCCTTGGGCGAACGCTTGGTGGTCCTTCGCTGCGGCGGCGAAACCCGCGCCGAGAGTGTCTCCAACGGTCTGCGCGCCATCGCCGATAGGGTCAAGACGAATGATTGGGTGCTGGTCCATGATGCTGCCCGGGCCTGTCTCACCGCCGCTCACGTGCGCGCCTTGATCGAAGGCGTGGGCAATGACGAGGTGGGTGGCATCCTCGCTGTGCCCGTGGCCGATACCTTGAAGCGTGCGACACGGGACCAGCACATCGAAACCACCGTGTCCCGCGATGCGCTCTGGCAGGCTCAGACGCCGCAGATGTTCCGTCACGCCCAACTGCTTGAGGCGCTGGAAAAGTGTCCCGCCGTCACCGACGAAGCCAGCGCCATGGAATTCATGGGCGCGCATCCTCGCCTTGTCATGGGCGATGCGACTAATCTAAAAATCACTTATCCCCTGGACCTGCAATTGGCAGGTTGGATACTTCAGAACAGGAAACAAGCATGACCAGACCCTTCAGCATCGGCCAGGGCTTCGACGTTCACGCGCTGG
>DASUJA010000054.1:0-44611 GCA_036279515.1 Rhodocyclaceae bacterium
GCGCACCACCCCGGAAAAGCTGGAATTCAGCAAGTACGACCCCAAGGCGCGCAAGCATGTGCTGTACAAGGAAGTGAAGCTCAAGTAACACCGGCTTCATGATCATAAAAAACCCGCTTCGGCGGGTTTTTTATTGCCTGACGTAGCCTTGATCTGCCATCAGGGCAGGCGTTACACCGACGAAAGCCGATGTAACGAAGCACGTACCCCCCTCGATCCCTTCTACGCGGGTAACTTTGCGTCCCCGCCGATGACCCGCACTTCTCTTTGGGGATAGGGAATCTCGATGTTGGCAGCCTTGAAGCTGCGCCAGATGGTCAGGTAAATATCCGACTTGAGCCCACCGCTACCCGCTTCCGGATCGCTGATCCAGAAACCCAGCTCCAGATTGATGCCCGAATCCGCGAAGGCCGTCACCAAGGCCGCAGGTGCCGGATCGGCCAGCACGCGAGCCTGGGCCTTTGCTGCTTCTACCAGCAAAGCCATGGCCTGTTCCAGATCCGTCTTGTAAGCCACCTGAACTAGCACCGCCACGCGCACCCGGCGATCGGTAAGGGATTCATTGAGCACCACGGAGCTCATGAGCGCATCGTTGGGCACGATGGCCTCCACGCCGTTAAGGGCGCGTAGCACCGTGTAGCGGGTGGTGATACGCGTTACCTCGCCCCGATCAGCCCCCACCGCGATCATGTTGCCGATGCGGATGGAGCGATCCAGCAGAATGATGAAGCCCGACACGTAGTTGCTCGCCACCTTCTGCAAACCGAAGCCTAGGCCCACACCCAGCGCACCGCCAAACACCGACAAGGTAGTCAGGTCGATGCCCACCAGGGGCAGGCTCAACAGCACCGCGATTAGCACCAGCAAGGAACGCATGACACGGGAGAGCACTAGGCGCAGATTGCCATCCAGCCCCTCGGCGGCGGCCAGACGTGCCTCGGCCACGCCTCCCAGCCACAGGGCCACCAGCAGACTGGCGATGACGATGAAAATACCCTGCCCCATCACCCACAGATTCAGCTTCTGCTTGCCCACGGTGAAGCTCACGCTTTCCGCCACCTGCACCATCTCGTTCAGCAGGCCAAGGATATGCAGCGTCACCGCCAGCCACACCACAAGCGAGAACACCCGCTCGAAACTGCCCAACCACGCGGCTTGGGAGAAGGAGATGCGCAGCGCATAGAACACGGCCCGAATTACGGCCAGCGAGCCGACCAGGGGCAAAGCAATGGAGAGCAGATTTACCGGGTGCCAAAGCGACAGCAGGGCGCGACTCACAAACAACAGCAGCGCCGCGGCCACGGGGAAGAACACCCGTGCCACGCCGTTGATGCCGACACCGTGCAGCACGCCTTCGTCGCGCAGCCGACGACGGCGTTGCCGCAGCATGCGGTCCATCAGGGCGGCCACGCTCAAACAAAGCAGCAGCGCTACGATCTGCCACCAAAAATCGGGATGATCCAGGTCGTGACGCAGATCCAGCAACAGGTTGTGAAATTCAGGATTCATACTTTCTCCATCGAGTACACGCCGTGGTTAGCGGCGGCAGTCCTTGCCCATCAGGCGTCGTTCTTCAGCCGAAAGGTAAGCGCAGACGGATGCCCCGCCGCCAGCCTTACGACTTGTCTTATGTCCGGAGGTCGCGGCTGCCGGTGCTGACTCGCGTAGAGGTTCCGCCTCCTGCCAGTGCCGCAGCCAATTGGCCTTATAGGCCGCCGCCAGTTGGTGGTTGTCCTTCAACACCAGCAGGTTCTCTGCATTGCGGGCCTGGGCCGACCAGGAATAGTTGTAGCTGCCGGTGATGACCGTCGGATGCTCGGTGTCCGCATCCAGCACCATGACCTTGTTGTGGGCCGCGCTGTAGCGGGTTTCCAGCCGCACGGGAATGCCGGCGCCGACCAGTTGCGGCAGCAGCGAATTGTCACTGCGTTCGTGCTGATCTTGATCCGCCATGACGTGCACATCGACGCCGCGCCCCTTGGCTTCCTGCAAAGCCGCTGCGATGTTGCGGCTGGTGAGCACATAGGCCTGGACCAGGACAGAGCGCTTGGCTTCGCGCAGCGTGCGCAGGATCAGACCTTCGGCATCATCCCAAGGCGTGAAAGCCACTTCCACGGTGCCGGTAGCGGGGATGGGGGCGGCGAGTGCTGATGTAGCCAGTGCGGCTGCCAAGATTGCCGCGGCAACAGAGCGGCACCAATTCGTCATTCCGGCGAACGCGCCCCGCAGGAAGTGCCCTCGGGGTACCGGGATCCAGGGATTCTTACGACCATTCCTGGATCCCGGCCTTCGCCGGGATGACGGCATCACAGCTTTCACGCTACCCGTTCCAGCACCGCCGCATAGAAACCGTCGGTGCCATGCAGATGGGGCAGCAGATGCAGGTCTTCGCCCGTATCCAGATCGACGCCCTGCTTTTTCAGCACCTCGGCGCTGGAGAGGCGCTTGAACTCGGGATGAGCAGCCAGGAAGGCATCCACCACCACTTGGTTTTCCTCATCCAGCAGGCTGCAAGTGGCATAGACCAGACGGCCACCCACCTTCACCAACCGCGCGGCAGCGGCCAGGATGGCGGCTTGTTTTTCGGTCAGCTCCAGCACGCTCTGCTCGCTCTGACGCCACTTCAAATCGGGGTTGCGGCGCAGGGTGCCCAAGCCGGAGCACGGCGCATCCACCAGCACCCGATCCAGCTTACCGGCCAGGCGCTTGATGCGCTGGTCGTGCTCGTTGGCGATGGCGGCGGGATGAATGTTGGACAGGCCCGAACGAGCAGCGCGGGGCTTCAGTTTGGCGAGGCGTTTTTCCGACACGTCGAAGGCGTAGAGCCGGCCCGTGGAGCGCATCAGCGCGCCCAGCAGCAGGGTCTTGCCGCCGGCGCCGGCGCAGAAGTCCGCCACCATTTCGCCACGCTTGGGCGCCAGCAATTGGCCCAGCAACTGGCTGCCTTCGTCCTGCACTTCAAAGCTGCCGTCGAGGAACAGGGGATGCTTCGCCAGGAAAGGCTTGCTCTTGAGACGGATGCCCAGGGGCGAATAGGGCGTGAATTCGCCATCGATGCCCTCAGACTTGAGCTGCGCCAGCAAGGCTTCACGGCTGGTTTTGAGGGTATTCACGCGCAAATCCAGAGGCGCGGGCTGATTGAGGCCGCGCACAACCTCCAGCAGATCGGCCTCGGACCACTGTTTGGAAAGCCGCTCTGCCAGCCAATCGGGCAACTCGGCCCGCTCGGCAAGGCTCAGTTCCGTTTCGGCCTGGCCCTTCACGCTGGCCAGCCAACCCAGTTCCTTGCTCTTGAACAGGTCGGCCAACTGACGCTGGCTGAAGCCCAGGTAGGTGACCATGGCGGCCAGGAACATGCGGCGCGGCGTGACCTTGCCATCCGCACTGCAAATGCGCTCCAGACTGCGCTTGCGACGCAGCACCGCATAAACCGATTCGGCAATGAAGGCCCGATCCCGCGCCCCCAGGGATTTGTGGTCACGGAAGAAGTGCGAAAGCACTGCATCTGCGGGATATTCAAAGCGGAGCAAGGCCGCCAGGGCCTCGATGGCGTCGTCGATGAGGCCAATGGAAAGGCGAGGCGCAGCAGGTGCGGCGTGGGTTTTGTTATGCGTTGTCATGATTTTTTTCCTTCGTAATCGATTTCGTCCGCCACCAAATCGGTGACGCCGCCCTTGCGATCTGTTTGTCGTATTCGTATCGGCAGGCCGTCCACTTCGCGGCCCAGCCAAATGTCCATGGTGTCGGCCGCCGTCTTGTCCTGGTCGCTCACTGCCACCACCCGCACATGCCAAGCGTGGAAGCTGCCAGCCTTGATGTCCAGGGCATCTTCGCCCAGCCACTCAAAAGCATAACGCTCCACCTTCCGCCCCGTGGCCACAGGCATGGCAAAACCTTCGCCACGCTGAGCCGCCTGCATCAACTGATACAGCATGGATAGCACGTCTTCAGCCCCTTCGGTGATGGGCGCTGCCTGACCGTTGCCCAAAGTCACCTGCCCAGCGGACCAATCGAAGCTCGCGCTCTGCACCTCGCCATCGCCTTTGTCGCCGCGATAGCTGTCGGGCTTCAACTCGCCTTGCCGGAAACTGCCTTCGCTCACCTGAGACACCTTGACCGAGTTAAAGAGCGCCGCCAGCCCCACGGTTTCGGTCACGGCGGAAAGCTTGTAGCGCTTTCCGTCATGGCGCCATTGATGAACAGACTGCCCCGCCAAAAACTTGCCCGCGAACACCGAGAAGCGGATGCGACCCCGGCGCGGCAAAGGCGGCGCCACTTCCGGGGCTTCTTCTGCCACCGCTACAGGAGCTGGCGATGACGGTGGTGCCGACGACCCATCGGCCTGAGCCACGGGTGCCGGATCAGAGGCGGGCACTGCGGGCTGCGGTGCCGGGTCCGACGCAGGCTTGAACACCGGCTTGCGCTTGGAAATCGACTTCACCACCGGCGGCGCGGCCTTCTCTAGGCGGGCTTCCAGCGTCACGCCTTCCCCACCCAGCGCCCCCAGATGCCAACCAGGACCGGCCAGCACTAGGAAGTGCAGCGCAAGCGAGGCCGCCAGAGCCAGAAGAAAAGCCGTGCGCCGGCGAGGACTCATGTTCAGTTGGGAACGATCAGCGCCTGCTCGCCCGGCGTCACGCCATCGACGCATACGCGGCCATCCTCAAGTCGCAGCCGGCCTTCCATGAACCAGCCCACGGCGCGGGGATAAACGATGTGCTCCTGAACCAGCACGCGCTCGCCCAGGGTTTCCGCCGTATCGCCCGGCAGCACCGGCACGGCGGCCTGGATGATGATCGGCCCCACGTCCAGTGCCGGCGTCACGAAATGCACCGTGGCGCCGTGGATGCGCACCCCCGCCTCGATGGCCGCTTCGTGAGTGCGCAGTCCGGTGAAGGACGGCAGCAGGGAAGGATGAATATTGATCAGCCGGCCTTCGTAATGGCGCACGAAGCCGTCGGTGAGGATGCGCATGAATCCAGCGAGCACCACCAGATCGGGCTTGAGCGCATCGATCTCGGCCATCAGGGCTTGATCGAAGGCTTCCCGGTTGGCGTGGGCCTTGTGGTCCACCACGCGGGTGGGCACGCCCTTAGCCTGGGCGAAGGCAAGGCCGGGCGCGTCGGCCCGGTTGCTGATGACGGCGGCGCAACGACCGGGAAGGTCCGCGTCGAGCAGGGCTTCCATGTTGCTGCCGCGGCCGGAGATGAGAATGACGTAGGACTTCATTGGGGCGAACTTCACTTAATGACGGCGACGGGCAGGAACACCATGCTCGCCACGTTTTGCACCGACTTGACGACGGTGCGATTGGTCTTGTCGGCGGCGATCCGGGACAAGGTGTCCAGATTGCCGATGATCTTGCCGAACTCCCGCTCGAAGCTGAGATTGCCCGGCTCGTTGGAGAGCAGCAGCGAATTGCCTTCCGCATCCTTCTGCTGGCTCAGCTTCCACATCACAACCTCCACATTGCGCGCCGCGTTGTAGAGGCGCTGGGGGTTGAGATCGTCGAGCAGATAAAGCTCGTAATGGTCGTTGAAGGCGGAGAGCACCATGCTGCCCAAGCCCGCGAACAGGGCAAACACCCGGTCCCCCGAGTAGTCGGGGCGCAGCGCCATCTGCATGGCATCGACACCGGCATGGCCGTCCAGTTCATTGAAGCGCCAGTTGTGCTGCTTGCCGAAAAGGCGTTCCACCGCATCCTCGGGCCGGCTCCAGCCGCCCTTTTTGTACTCCCGAGGATTGCGCTTGTAGAACTTCTCCGCCAGCAAGCGCAGGGATGCCAAGACATCCTGCAAATGGGCCTCGGCAAAGCGGTCCATGTCGGTCTTGCCCAACTGACTGGGCTGGAAGCCGGAAGACCGCGCGGCGGACTTGCCGGGCGACGGATCAAGACTGCAAGCGGAGGGGGCGAGTCCCAGGACCAGGGCAGCCAGCAAGGCCGCTCCCAGTGACGCACGGGCCGCGCCCGCCTTATTCATCCGTGAGTTACCTGGCGGTGTTTCCACCAGCCGATCACTGCCGGCAGCAGGGAAACCACCACGATCCCCACCACCATCAGGGACAGGTTGTTCTTCACTGCGGGAATGTCGCCGAAGAGCACGCCAGCCACCGTGAGGCTCACGGTCCACAGCAGCGCGCCCACCACGTTGAAAGCCGAAAAACGAACGAAATCCATGGCGCCCACCCCGGCCACGAAGGGCACGAAGGTACGGAACAGGGGCAGGAAACGGGAAAGCAGCACCGCCTTACCGCCGTGGCGCTCGTAAAAAGCATGAGTCTTTGCCAGAGCCGCCTGACTGAAAAAGCGCGAGTCATTCCACTGGAACACCTTCGGCCCCAGGGCGCGACCGATAGCGTAGTTGCAGGTATTACCGAGGACGGCGGCAATACCGAGCACAGCGATCAGCACGCCCACGCTCATGTCCGACTGATGCCACACCAGCCCCGCCACGAACAGCAGGGAATCGCCGGGCAGGAAAGGCAGCACCACGAAGCCGGTTTCGCCGAAGATCACCAGAAAGAGGATGGCGTAGATCCAGATGCCGTATTGCTGGATGAGAGGCGGCAGATATTTGTCCAGATGCAGGACGATGTCGATGAATTGGGTGAGGATTTCCACGATGGGGGCCTGGGAGGCGGAAACAGCAAAGGCGCGAGTTTACCCGATGCCGAACAGCCTCCCAACGGAACGATGAGACTGTCTTGCCCGCCAGACCTGTACAGCCCCGGCATTGCGATGGAGCAGTGCCATCCGCCGCATAGCCTTCTGTCACCAAGCGAAAATAATTCCATCGCTATACTCAACGATCCCACAACAAGGAGAAACCCGTGAATCTGCCAAAACACTTTGCCCGCCTGACCGCTGCTACCACGATGGCTGCCACTCTCGCCTTCGGCCTCGCCGGCACCGCGCTGATGCCCCAGATCGCCCTGGCCGAAGCGCCCCAAGTAAAGACCCAAGTGCCGGGCTATTACCGTCTGATGGTGGGCAAGGCCGAAGTCACGGCCCTCTTCGACGGCTCCGTACAACTGGACAGCAGCCTGCTGAAGAACGCAAAACCCAAGGAAATTCAATCTCTGCTGGCCCGCATGTTCGCGACTTATCCCAAGATGCAAACCGGCGTTAACGCCTTCCTGATCAATACCGGCGACAAGCTGGTGCTGGTGGATACAGGCGCCGCCAAGCTGTTCGGCCCCACTCTGGGCCAGGTCATCGCCAACCTCGGAGCTGCCGGCTACACGCCCGAGCAAGTGGATACGGTGCTGATCACCCATCTCCACGGCGACCACATGGGCGGCCTGATCGGCGCTGACGGCAAGCCGGCCTTCCCCAACGCCGAAGTGCGCGTCTCCAAGGCCGACGCCGACTTCTGGCTCTCCACCGAGGTAGCTGCCAAGGTACCCACCGACAAACAGCCCTTCTTCAAGATGGCCCGCGACGTGGCCGCGCCCTTGATCGCCAGCGGCAAGTGGAAGACCTTTGTCGAAGGCGACGAACTGGTGCCCGGCTTCAAGGCCGTCCCCGCCCCCGGCCACACGCCGGGCCACACGGCCTATCTGCTGAACTCTGAAGACCAGCAACTGCTGCTCTGGGGCGATCTGGTGCATAGCACCGCCGTCCAGTTCGCCAAGCCCTCGGTGACCATCGAGTTCGACGTGGATCAGAAGAAGGCCGCCGAAAGCCGTCGCAAGCTGTTCAAGCAGACATCCGCCGACAAGACGCTAGTGGCCGGCGCCCACCTGCCCTTCCCTGGCTTGGGCCATGTACGCGCTGAAGGCAAGGGCAGCTACGCCTGGGTGCCCGTGGAGTTCGGGCCGGTCAGCAAGTAAACAGGACGCAGAAACGACAAGGCCCGCCCCGGACATGGAGCGGGCCTTTGTTTTTGGCGCTACGAATTTCAGGCCGGCATCACCACGATACCGTCTTCATCCGCGAACAGCATGTCACCCGGACGCACCCAGACGCCTTCGATCTGCACCGCCACGTCGCGCTGGCCTTCGTTGCGCTTCTCGGTGGGCAGGGGCATGGACGCCATGGCGCGAATGCCGGTGTCGCATTCGGCCAGTTCGGCCACGTCACGCACGGCGCCATAAACGATCACGCCGGCCCAGCCGTTCTTGACAGCGGCCTTGCCCAGATTGCCGCCCACCAAGGCGCGGCGCAGGGAGCCGCCGCCGTCCACCAGCAGCACGCGGCCTTCGCCCGGAGAGTCCACGGCGGCCTTGACGAAAGAATTGTCCTCGAAGCACTTCACGGTGCTGACGGGGCCGGAGAACTTGATGCGCCTGCCGAAATCCCGGAACAGGGGCGGCAGCACTCGGAAAGCGCCGTCGGTGTCGTTCTTGTGCTCGTCGCAAAGGTCGCAGGTGGCGAACTGGGTGGTCATCGGGGTTGCCATAAGAAGCTCCGAAGAGAATGAAAAATGGTTGAGATTTGAGATTTTACGGCGATCCCCTTACGGCTGACCGACTCTGGGATAATCGCGCCCCTATGATTTCCGCCGCCGAACTCCCCCGCATCCACCCCCTCCCCGACCTGCTCATCAGCCAAATCGCCGCCGGCGAAGTGGTGGAGCGGCCCGCCTCCGTGCTCAAGGAACTGGTGGAAAACAGCCTGGACGCAGGCGCCACCCGCATCGACGTGGTGCTGGAAGAAGGCGGCGTGCGCCTGCTGCGCATCAGCGACGACGGCTGCGGCATGGACCCCGACGACTTGCCCTTGGCCCTGGCCCGCCACGCCACAAGCAAGATCGCCAATCTTGAAGACCTGGAACGGGTAGGCAGCTACGGCTTTCGCGGCGAGGCGCTGGCTTCCATCGCTTCCGTGGCGCGGGTAAGCATCACCAGCCGCACGGCGGACGCCCAGCGGGCCAGCCGCATTCGTAGCGAGACCATGTCCATCGAACCGGCCGCCCTGGGCGCCGGCACGGTGATCGACGTGGCCGACTTGTACTTCAACACCCCGGCCCGGCGAAAGTTCCTCAAGTCCGAGGCCACCGAATACGCCCACTGCGACGAGGCCCTGCGCCGCATGGCCCTGGCCAATCCGGGCGTGGCCTTCAGCCTCAGCCACAACGGCACACCCCGCCGCCGTTACAGCGCCGGCGACGTGGAGCGGCGCACACGGGATCTGCTGGGCGAAGACTTCTTCGGCCACGTGCGCTCCATCGACGTGCAGGCCGGCCCCCTGCGCCTGTTCGGCTTCGCCGCTCTGCCCGCCTATTCCAAGGCGTCCCGGGACGACCAGTTCTTCTACGTGAATGGCCGCTTCGTCCGCGACAAGCTGCTCTCCCACGCGGTGCGCGAGGCTTATACCGACGTGCTCCACGGCGCCCGTCACCCGGCCTACGCCCTGTTCCTGGAAATGGACCCTGCCGGCGTGGACGTGAACGTGCATCCCGCAAAAACCGAAGTCCGTTTCCGCGATGGGCGTGGCGTGCATCAATTCGTCTTCCACGCCGTGCAGCGGGCACTGGCCGTGCCGCTCAGTTCCATGCCCGCAGTCGAGGCAGCGGAAACCCAGACTGCGTCTGCCTTTCAGGCCGTCCCTGCCAGCTACGGGTTTACCCACCAGACCGAACTGCCGGTGCGGGAACAGTCCCCCGCCGCCTATCTGGATTTCGCCCGGAGCGCCTTCAACCCGTCGCTCGGTGCGAGCAGCAGCAACGCTGCCTTCCAGGGCACACCCCAGCCGCTGCCCGCCGCCACGCCCGAAGGCCCGCCGCCTTTGGGATACGCCATCGCCCAGCTCCACGGCATCTACGTGCTGGCCCAGAACGCCGCCGGCTTGGTGGTGGTGGACATGCACGCAGGCCACGAACGCATCCTCTACGAACGCATCAAGCAACAGCTGGACGCAGGCCCGCCGCCCACCCAGCCCCTGCTGGTGCCGTTGCTGCTCAACGCCAGCAGCGCCGAAATTGCCACGGCTGCCGATCAGGCAGACACCCTGCAACTGCTTGGCTTCGAGATCGCCGCTGCTGGCCCTCAGGAACTGACCGTGCGCACGGTCCCGGCCCTGCTCGCCGCCGGCGACTTGCCGGCCCTGATCCGGGCGCTCCTGGCTGACTTGAAGGAATTCCCCGCCAGCCGCGTGATTGAAGCCCGGCGCAACGAACTCCTTGCCACCATGGCCTGCCACGGCGCCGTGCGCGCCCATCGCCCGCTAACCCTGCCCGAAATGAACGCCCTGCTGCGCGACATGGAAGCCACCGAACGCGCCGACCAGTGCAACCACGGCCGCCCCACCTGGGTCCAGTTGACCATGAACGATCTGGACAAGCTGTTCATGCGGGGGCAATGAGGTGAGCGCGAAACCGCTACCGCCGGCCATCTTCGTGATGGGGCCTACAGCCTCGGGCAAAACGGCGCTCGCCATGGCCCTGGCCGACCGCTTTCCGGTGGAGCTCATCAGCGTAGATTCGGCCCAGGTCTTCATCGACATGAATCTGGGCACGGCCAAGCCCGACGCGGCAACCCTGGCCCGCTACCCCCATCACCTGATCGACATCATCACGCCCGAAGAGCGCTACTCCGCCGCCCGCTTCTGCGACGACGCCCTGCGGCTCATGGCCGACATCACCGCCCGGGGCAAAGTGCCTTTATTGGTGGGCGGCACCATGCTCTATTTCAAGGCTCTGATGGATGGGTTAGCCGAGCTGCCCAAGGCCGATCCCCTGCTGCGATCCGCCATCGACGCGGAGGCCCTGGAAAAAGGCTGGCCGGCCATGCACGCCGAACTGGCCAAGCTGGACCCGGAAAGCGCTGCCCGTCTGGCGCCCAACGATTCCCAACGCATTCAGCGCGCCCTGGAAGTAGTGCGCCTCACCGGCCGCTCCATGGGCGAGTTCTACGCATCCCAAACCCGTACCCCGCTGCCCTACCGCGTGCAGGCCTGGGGTTTAGTTCCTTCGGACCGTGCCTGGCTCCATAGCCGCATCGCAGAACGCTTCGACGCCATGCTAGCCTCCGGCCTCGTGGCTGAAGTGGAAATGCTTAGACAGAAATACCAACTCCACGAAGATCTTCCATCCATGCGTAGCGTGGGTTATCGCCAAGCATGGGATTACATAGAAGGCCGGATTTCCTTAGGAGAGCTGCGGGATCGCGGTATATTCGCCACCCGACAATTTGCGAAACGCCAGTTAACCTGGTTCAACACCTTGTCCAGCGTAGAGCGCTTGAACTGCCAAGCCGCTGATACGCCAGAAACAATTTTCCACGCAACCGAACGCTTCACCGCCCCACCTGCCGCCCCGTCATGAGTACTCCTAGCGACAATTTGGACGAGTTCATCATCACCTTCCGGCGGGAAATCATTTTCTATCTTCGCCAGCTCATCAACGATAGCGTTCAACTCACCGTCGTCTTCAACCATGGCAAGGACAGCTTGCTGACCATGCTGCTCGATGTGAACGAAGAAACGGACACCCTAATTTTCGATTGGGGCGGCAGTGAAGAAGCCAATCAGAAGTTTCTCCAGAGCGAGAAGAACAACTTCGTCGCACGCCCCCATGGCGTACGTAACCAGTTCGTCACCGGCCATGCAAAGCAGGTGACCTACAACGGGCAACGCGCCTTCGCCGTCAAAATTCCCGAAAAGTACCTGCGCCTGCAACGCCGCGAGTTCTTCCGCCTGACCCTGCCCATCACCCAGCGCCCCATTTGCACGCTCCGGGCACCGGACAACCGGGAAATGAAGACGGACGTGGTGGACCTGGGCCTGGGCGGCTTGGCGCTGGAAGTGGAAACCCTGTTGTTCCCTTGCGAATTGGGCATGAAGTTTCCCGTGCAGATCGAGATCAAGGACCAGAGCGTCCTGCGCATGGAAGTCCTCATCCGCTACGTGGGCACGGTGGAACGGGGCAGCCATCGGGCCGTCCGCCTTGGTTGCAACTTTGAGAAGGTCTCGCCGGGGCAGGAAAACGAGATGCAGAAGTTCATCACCCAGGTGCAGCGCGAAGAACGCGCAAAACTCGGGTTCTAATGAGGGCCTGTTCTCAGTAAGACTGATGCACCCTCCGATTTGCCCGGTGGTAATTCACGGGAAAGCCTAAAAACACCCCCACCCCAGACGGCACAATACGTGGACAGCCCACGTCGATCTATACCTTTAGACATAGATCACTTTCCGTAAACGCTGGCCGCGCCTACATTAGGAAATTCCTCGCTTTTTCGTGCCCGGCGGCGCCATCCAATAAGGCGAAGCAAGGCCGTAAATCTCTGGCTTTTCGCCTTGCATTCCTTCACCTCCAAACTACTATATGTTGTGTTCTCGTTTGGACACACGCACTAGATGTAGTGCAAGTCCTTGTTTTTTCGGGAACGAAATTTTTTGCTTTTCATCCAAAAAATACGCGGCTATTCTCTCGCCCCGACTGGCTGGAGGAAGCCAGTTTTGAACCCATTTTTTTCACTTCTTGGGATTGAATAATGAGCAATGAAATGAACACCACCGAGGAGTTCCAAAACCAGCACACCGGGCAATTGGGACTTCCCCTGCCCCAAGAAATTTCTGGCGAAGTGCTGCTGGAGAAGTACGCAAAAGGCAATGAACGCGACGTCCATGAAGTGCGCGCCCGCGTGGCCCGTGCCCTGGCTTCCTTTGAAGCCGAAGAAAAGCGCATCCACTGGGAAACACTATTCTTTGAAGCCCAGGAACAAGGCTTCGTGCCCGCAGGCCGCATCAACTCCGCCGCCGGCACCGATCTGACCGCCACTCTCATCAACTGCTTCGTGCAGCCCGTGGGCGACTCCATCTCCGAAGTGGTGGATGGCCGCCCCGGCATCTACACCGCCCTCCAGCAAGCCGCTGAAACCATGCGGCGCGGCGGCGGCGTGGGCTACGACTTCTCTTCCATCCGCCCCGTGGGCGCCCATGTGAAGGGCACCCAGTCCCGCGCTTCCGGCCCCGTCTCCTACATGCGTGTGTTCGACCGCTCCTGCGAGACCGTGGAATCCGCCGGCTCCCGCCGTGGCGCTCAGATGGGCGTGCTGCGTTGCGACCATCCGGACATCGAAGAATTCATCCACGCCAAGGATGGCGGCGATTTGACCAACTTCAACATCTCCGTTGGCGTCACCGACATCTTCATGAAGGCTGTGGAATCCGACCAGGACGTGGAACTGACTCACCGCGCCACGCCCTGCGCCGACGTGATGAGCCAAGGCGCCTACCAGCGTGAAGATGGCCTGTGGGTCTATCGCAAGGTGCGCGCGCGTGATCTGTGGGAGCAAGTCATGCGCTCCACCTACGACCACGCCGAGCCCGGCATCCTGTTCCTGGATCGCATGAACCGGGACAACAACCTGTACTACTGCGAAACCATCGAAGCCACCAACCCCTGCGCCGAACAACCGCTGCCGCCTTATGGCTGCTGCTGCCTGGGTTCCATCAACCTGACCCTGTTCGTGGAAGCCCCCTTCACCGAACAAGCCAGCTTCGACTTCGCCGGCTTTGCCAAGGTGGTTGAAACCTCCGTACGCATGCTGGACAACGTGCTCGACGCCACCCACTGGCCCCTGGAGCAGCAACAGCAGGAAGCCATGAACAAGCGCCGCGTGGGCCTCGGCTTCACCGGCCTGGGCGACGCCCTGATCATGCTGCGCTTGAAGTACGACACGCCGGAAGCCCGCGATATGGCGGCGAAGATTTCCGAATTCATGCGCGACAAGGCCTATCTGGCCTCCGTTGAACTGGCCAAGGAACGGGGCCCCTTCCCCCTGTTCAACGCCGATCTGTACCTGTCCGGCGGCAACTTCGCCTCCCGTCTGCCCCAGGACGTGAAGGACCAGATCCGCAAGCACGGCCTGCGCAACTCCCATCTGCTGTCCATCGCCCCCACCGGCACCATTTCCCTGGCCTTCGCCGACAACGCCTCCAACGGCATCGAGCCTCCCTTCTCCTGGACCTACACCCGGAAGAAGCGCATGGCCGACGGCACCCACAAGGAATACGCCGTCGAGGACTACGCCTGGCGTCTGTACAACCACATGGGCGGCGACGTTTCCAAGCTGCCCGAATACTTCATCACCGCCCTGGAAATCTCCGCCCAGGCCCATGAAGAGATGGTTGCCGCCGTCGCCCCGTTTGTGGACACCTCCATCTCCAAGACGGTGAACGTGCCCGCCGACTACCCCTACGCCGAGTTCGAGAACCTCTACATGGTGGCCTGGAAGTCCGGCCTCAAGGGTCTCGCCACCTACCGGCCCAACAGCGTGCTCGGCTCCGTGCTGTCCGTGGATTCCGGCGCCAGCGCCCAGAAGAAGCCCCAGGACGTGACCATCGACAGCGCTAACCGCCGTATGTCCATCGGCGCCCTGCCCGCCCCCGTGCTGGCCTCCCTGCGCTGGCCCGGCCGTCCCCGCATGGCCGATGGCAACACCGCTTGGTCCTACATGATCGAAACCCCGCAAGGCGAATTCGCCCTGTTCGTGGGCCAGATCGAAAACGACATGGGCCGCGCCCTGCCGTTTGAAGTCTGGGTCAACGGCACCGAGCAGCCTCGCGGCCTCGGCGCCGTGGCCAAGACCCTGTCCATGGACATGCGTGCCAACGACAAGGCCTTCCTCAAGCTGAAGCTCGACGCCCTGGCCAAGACCGTGGGTGAAGAATCCTTCGAGATGCCCTTCCCGCCCAACGGCGAACACAAGCTGATGCCCGGCGTGGTCTCCGCCTTCGCCCAAGCCGTGCGCTACCGTTGCGAACGCCTCGGCGCCCTGGAAGGCGAAGAAGCCACTCCCGTGCTGGACGCCATGTTCAGCCGCGACGAGCCCAAGACCGGCACCGACGGCACCCTGTCCTGGACGGTAGACATCACCAACCCCGCCTCCGGCGAAGAGTTCGTGCTGGGCTTGAAGGAAATCACCCTGCCCGACGGCGTGACCCGGCCCTACTCCCTGTGGCTCTCCGGTCACTACCCCCGTGCCCTGGACGGCCTGACCAAGCTGCTGTCCCTGGACATGCGCGTGATCGACCCGGCCTGGATCGGCATGAAGCTGCGCAAGCTCACCAACTACGCCGAGCCCCTGGGCGACTTCATGGCCCGCGTGCCCGGCAGCAACAAGCAGCAGAACTGGCCTTCCACCGTGGCCTACATCGCTCGCCTGGTCATGCACCGCTACACCATGCTCGGCATCCTCGACGAGAACGGCTATCCCACTCGCGAAATGGGCATCCTGGAAGTCCCTGGTGCAGCCCCTGAAAAGGGCGGCGTTAAGGTCATGCAGGGTTCCCTGTGCAGCGAATGCGGCAACATGACCGTGATCCGCAAAGACGGCTGCGACTTCTGCTCCGCCTGCGGCGCCGTGGGTAGCTGCGGCTGATAGCTTGCTGATCGCCAGTCACTTCGGGCGATCCAAGTCTCAAATGCCCGATTCCTTCTGGAGTCGGGCATTTTTTCTTCTATGCGCCCAACCCACTCTCTGGTGATGCATGAACAAAGTCATTCAGGAACTACAGCGCCTGTACTTCCTCCCAGATCAGCAATGCCATAGCCGGCACCGCGACAAGGAAGGCCCGCTGACCGCCGAGCTGATGACCAAAAGCCTGCAAGGCGAAACTGCTCTCGCGCTCAAGCTCGTCAGTGCGGACAACACCTTGCGAATGCTCGTCATCGCCTTTGCGAAGGGGAGCGACTGGAGCAGACTGGCGTCGTTTTATCAGCACCTGCAAAACGACCTGGGGCTACCACCTTTAGCCGTCTCGATCTCGGCCCAAGGCGGGTTCCAGCTATGGCTCTCACTCGCCGAGTGCATCCCTCTGGCCCAGGCCGAAGCCTTTCTGCGCGGCCTTCAGCGTAAATACGCGGATGACCTGCCACCGGCCAACACCCGCCTACTCCCAAGCGTCAGCGATGCCCTTGCGGACATGGCCCCCGCCTTCCACCAAGCCACCGACAGATGGTCCGCGTTCATCGACCCGAGTCTGGGGAGCATGTTCATCGACGAACCCGGCCTAGAAATCGCACCCAACATGGAAGGGCAAGCCGACATCCTTTCCGGGTTTGAAAGCATCAAGACGGAAGACTTTCAACGAGCGCTCAACCTTCTCCAGGCCGCTGTCGAATCAAACACCGCATCCATGGAAGGCACTTCCAGCGCGCCAAGTGAGGCAACGAACCTTCCCGGCGCAGACATCGGCACCCACCATGGCGATCCAAAATCCTTCCTGTTGGCGGTGATGAATTCACCATCCGCCACCCTCGACCAAAGAATCAAGGCCGCCACGGCCTTGCTGCCCCACTTTGAAAGCACCAAGCCATGAGAACAAACCTGAAGGTTCCCTTCGCCGAAAAGGACCAAGCCAAAAAACTCGGCGCCCGCTGGGATGCGGCGCGGAAGATTTGGTACGTGGATGGCGACGTAGACCTGGCGCCATTTTCCAAATGGTCGCCAACACCTCACGAAGGCGCAGTCAGCAGTGGCGTCAGCCCTCTGCCCCAGAAGAAACCCGTGGCAAAAACTGACCAATCCGCCGGCCATCGCATTGTGGGCAGCAACTACGTCGCAGTCCCTCGCGTTTGCGAATGCTTGCCTTGGGACGACTGCGAGAAGTGCAGATCGGCGGCCTAAAACAAATCGGCCAAAGATCATGAAGACATGATCCAACTCATCCTCGCCAGCATCGGTAGCGGAGGGCTCTTGGTTTTGCTACTGCGTTGGGCAATCCATCGCAGCCTGGCGCCGGAGCGCATTCCAGAGAAGCACACGCCATCCGATCTGGGACTGGATTTCCGCAAAGTTCGTATTCAAACGGAAAACGGAAAATCCTTGCTCGGCTGGCTAATACCGGCAGCCGGTGAAGAGCCAAAGCCGGCGGTTCTGGTGCTTCACGGCTGGGGCGGCAATGCTGAAGTCATGCTGCCTCTGGCCCGCCCGCTGCATGAAGCCGGCTTCTCCACTTTATTCATCGATGCCCGATGCCACGGTGCCAGCGACCAAGACAGTTTCGCCTCCATGCCCCGTTTCGCGGAGGACGCGGCCCATGCCCTTGATTGGCTACGAAGCCAGCCAGAGATCGACCATCGGCACATCGCCGTTTTCGGGCACTCCGTCGGTGCCGGTGCAGCACTGCTTGCGACCTCCAGGCGCACGGACATTGCAGCCGTCGTGAGCCTAGCTGCCTTTGCCCATCCCGCCACCATGATGCGGCGCTGGTTGGAAACCAAGAAGATTCCCTACCGGCCAATCGGCTGGTTGATATTGCGTTACGTAGAACGGGTAATCAGCCACCGCTTCGACGACATCGCACCGCTGAATACCATCGGCAAGATTTGTTGTCCGACCCTGCTGATCCATGGTGCAGAAGACGAGACCGTGCCCTTGTCCGAAGCGCAAGCCATTCATGCGGCGCGTGCCGGCAATCATGTCGAACTAAAAGTCATCGCTGGCAGCCACGACGATTTCAACGATCTGGCGCAGGAAGTCTCGGCACTGGTGGAGTTTCTACAAAAGGGAATCACGCAGCCTCCGGAAAAAGGGGACGCATGACGCTCCCTCCGCTTGATCGCCCCAAGGCCCGGATACCCGGGCCTTTTTCATTTCCACTCCCCAATGCCCCGCCTACGTAGTACTTCGGATGTCATTAGTTTTCCTCGCAACCTATAGTCCGCCCGCTGTCGCCATCCGCGACTTGGCATTGCCTTAACAGCCTGTACTGACAAGGGCGGGCTGATTTCAAAACGAGGAGGACTCATGAAATCCATTCAGCACCATCTCGGCTGGGCGGCACTTGCGCTTGTCGGCGCTTGCGCATTCGCCTTTATCGGCCTGCATCGGGGTGAAACCATCAACGCCCTTTGGATCGTCATCGCCGCTGTCTGCACCTATCTCATCGCCTATCGGTACTACAGTTTGTTCCTCGCCGATAAGGTGGTGATGCTCGATCCCAAGCGCATCACGCCCGCCGTGCGCCATAACGATGGGCTGGATTACGTGCCCACCAACAAGTACGTGCTCTTCGGCCACCACTTCGCCGCCATTGCCGGCGCCGGCCCGTTGGTTGGCCCCGTGCTCGCGGCTCAGATGGGCTATTTGCCTGGCATGCTGTGGATTCTTGCCGGCGTGGTATTCGCGGGCGCAGTGCAGGACTTCCTGGTGCTGTTCATTTCCACCCGCCGCGACGGGCGCTCTCTTGGCGATTTGGTGAAGTCCGAGCTGGGACAGATTCCCGGCGTGATCGCCCTGTTCGGCACCTTCATGATCATGGTGATCATCCTGGCGGTGCTGGCGCTGATCGTTGTGAAGGCCCTGGCCGGCTCCCCCTGGGGCACGTTCACTGTTGCCGCCACCATCCCCATTGCCCTGCTGATGGGCGTCTACTGTCGTTACATCCGCCCCGGTCGCATTGGTGAAATGTCCCTCATCGGCTTCGTGCTGCTGATGGCTTCCATCGTCTACGGCGGCGACATTGCCGCCAACCCGACCTGGGGGCCGCTGTTCACGTTCGATGGCAAGCAACTCACCTGGATGCTCATCGGTTACGGATTCATCGCCTCCATCCTGCCTGTGTGGCTGCTGCTCGCGCCCCGTGACTACCTGTCCACCTTTCTCAAGATCGGCACCATCCTCGGTCTGGCTATCGGCATCGCCGTCGTGGCCCCCAATCTGCAGATGCCCTCCCTGACCAAGTTCATCGACGGCACGGGTCCGGTCTGGTCGGGCAGCCTATTCCCCTTCCTCTTCATCACCATCGCCTGCGGTGCAGTCTCCGGCTTCCATGCGCTGATTTCTTCCGGTACGACGCCCAAGCTGCTGGACAACGAAAAGAACGCCCGCTTCATCGGCTACGGCGGCATGCTGATGGAATCCTTCGTCGCCATCATGGCCCTAGTGGCTGCTTCGGTGATCGAGCCCGGCGTCTACTTCGCCATGAACAGCCCCGCCGCCGTCATCGGCAAAACCGCTGTGGAAGCCGCGCAAGTCATCTCTCAATGGGGCTTTGTGGTCACGCCCGACATGCTGCTGCAAACCGCTCAGGACGTGGGTGAGCAAAGCATCATCTCCCGCGCTGGCGGTGCGCCGACGCTGGCAGTGGGTATGGCCCACATTCTGTCCAGCGTGATTGGCGGCAAGGTCATGATGGCCTTCTGGTACCACTTCGCCATCCTGTTCGAGGCCCTGTTCATCCTCACTGCCGTGGATGCGGGAACCCGTGCCGGCCGCTTCATGCTTCAAGACCTGATGGGAACCTTCGTGCCCTCCATGCGCCGCATGGATTCCATTCCCGCCAGCCTCATTGCAACGGGCTTGTGCGTGGCAGCCTGGGGCTACTTCCTCTATCAGGGCGTGGTGGATCCTCTCGGCGGCATCAACACCCTATGGCCCTTGTTCGGCATTGCCAATCAAATGCTCGCCGGTGTGGCCCTGATGCTCGCCACCGTTGTGCTGTTCAAGATGAAGCGTCAGCGCTTTGCCTGGATCACCATGGTGCCCACGGCTTGGCTGCTGGCTTGCACCCTCACCGCCGGCTATCAGAAGATCTTCCACGAGAATCCCAAGATCGGCTTCCTGGCTGCTGCCCACAAATATCAAGCCGCCCTGGACAACAGCCAGTTGCTGGCACCCGCCAAGAGCGTTGAGCAAATGCACCAGATCGTGTTGAACAACTACATCGATGCGGGCATGGCTTCCTTGTTCATCTTCCTCGTTCTGAGCATCCTGTTCTTCGCCGTGCCCACCTGCATCAAAGCCGTGAGCCATGAAAAGCGCACCGACCAGGAAACCCCCTTCGAGCCCATGCCCGAGGTCGCGGAAGCCGTCGCCTAAAGCGTCGATCATGTTCTCCGATCTCGCCCGCGTCGGAAGATATCTCGGTCAGGCAGCCCGCCTCATGGTGGGCATGCCCGACTACGATACCTACGTGCAGCACATGCGGCTGACCCATCCGGATCAGCCGATCATGAGCTACGAAGAATTCTTTCGAGAGCGCCAGGAGGCTCGCTACGGCGGCGCCGATGGGCGTCCGGGAAGATGTTGCTGAACCGTTGATTTCCTCCGTTCCGACCGGCAGACCTCACGTCTCGCCGGTCGTTTTTTTGTAGGGCTGCCATGACCTATACCTCCCCACTGCCGCCTATCCCGGTCACTATCCTTACCGGATTTCTTGGTGCCGGCAAAACCACCCTGCTCAACCGACTCATTGCTGCGTCTGGCGATACTCGCATTGCCGTGGTGGAAAACGAATTCGGTGCCGTCGGCATTGACGGCGGCCTCATCGCCGATGGCAGCCGCCCCGACATCACCGTGGTGGAGCTCACCAACGGCTGCGTCTGCTGCAGCGTGCGCGGCGAAATGAGTCGCGCTCTGGCCGAATTGGCAGACCAGCGCGATGCTGGCACCTTGGCCTTTGATCGGCTGGTGCTGGAAACCACCGGCCTGGCCGATCCCGCCCCAGTGGCCCAGGCATTCTTCGTAGACGAAGGGGTACGCGAGCGTTATGTGCTGGATGGCATCCTGACCTTGGTGGATGCGGTTCATGCCGCCACGCAATTGGATGAACACCGGGTTGCAGCGGCCCAGGTCGGTTTTGCCGACCATCTTCTGCTGACCAAGACCGATCTTCTTGTGGACGGCACCCAAGTGGCCACGCTCATCGAGCGCCTACGCCGAATCAATGCACGGGCACCCATCGCCCTGCCGCCGAACGACGACATTGCCTTGGCAAAGCTGCTCCAGCTCAACGCCTTCCATCTGGACGAGATGCTGGAAATCTCTCCCGACTTCCTCACCGCACACCATCCTCAACTCCGTAGCAGCATGGGCGGACAAGAAGCTCCTCCCCATTTCAGGGACGACGACGTGTCTTCTCTCGTGCTGCGCCACCCCGGCAACGTGGATCTCGGCCGCATCGGCACCTTTGTCGAAGGCCTGCTGGAAGCGCAAGGGAACGACATGCTGCGCTATAAGGGCGTGCTGGCGATTGACGACGATCCGCGCCGCCTGATCTTTCAGGGCGTGCACCGCATTACCGGCTTCGACTACGGCAGAAACTGGGAAGACGAGGTGCCCAGGGAGAGCGTCATCATCATCATTGGCCGCCGGCTCGACAAAAACGCAATCGCCGCCAGCTTTGCCACTGCGTGCGGCCACACTTCATGAGGGTGGAGCTAGGAGCGCTCCACAGAAGAAAGCCGCTGTCCGAAATATTTTCGGGTGCTTTTCGGAAACGCAAGCAAACACGGTAACTGGGGCCTCACCACGGGGAACAGACTCAAAACTACGACGGCGTTCGATTGGGGTGCCGGTTGGTAAATCTTCGTCATTCTGGCGAAAGCGCACTGCTGTCCGGAATAGATATCGCGACAACGAAAACGAAGTGATGTCGTCATCCCGGCTTTCGCCCACTGCTGTCCGGGATAAATGTCGCACGGAGGACTTTTCGCAAAAATGGCATCGCTCGTCTTCCCGTTCGTGGTGAGGTATCGAACCATGAATGGGCCACCGTGCCGTAACTCGCCCTTCGATACCTCTGGGCGAACGGTTGAGCGGGATGTAGGCCGCGTTCAAATCGTCACGTCAGAGTCTCGAGTCATCGGAAGGGAGAAATCTTGCAATGACACGCCAGCAGCGAGAGCCCCGAGAGCTTCAAAAATTATCCCGGACAGCAGTGGGCGAAAGCCGGGATCCAGGAAGAGTCGCAAAAACCCATGGATTCCGGCTCGGGCATTGCCCGGCCTGTCCTGAGCTTGACGAAGGGCCGGAATGACGAAGTTCTACGGCAGACGATCAAATCGAACGCTACCGTCGTTTCAAGTCCGCCCTTCCCGAAAAAGCTCTGAATCGCAGCAGCCTCTCGCTGTCCGCGCACGCGAAACTGAACGCCTTGCCCCCCCCCCGGCAGCGACACCTCTGTGTGCCGTCGCACCGATTGCTTTCCTGTGCCTGGTCAGAATCTTCTGGGCGGACGATGCTGAAGCGCGATGACATAACTAGCGCAAGGCACGGCCGAGTTTTGCCTCGGGCGGGTAGGTGCTGTCCGGGAGTGACGCAGTACGCCCAAGGACCGCTATCCATCCCGAATGAATTCCCTCATCACGATGCCTCCACGCCACCGCGACACCGCTGGGAACTCATGTACCAAGCAAGCCCTTGCCGTTGAGCCGATCGCCCTTCGGCGGACTCGGGGCGAACGCCCTGGAGTTCGCGGGAATCGTCTCGGCTGGGCCATCCGCGTAGCCGCCACCTTCATCTATGCCACTGCCCTTTTGCCTTCCCTCGCCCATGCCTTCGGCCTTGCCGACGTGGAGCAGCGGGCACGCATGCTGGCAAGCGCCGCCTACGTGAAGCCATCCAACGATCTGCCCAAGGAGTTGAAGGAACTCAGCTACGAGCAATACCGTGACATCCGTTTCAAGGCCGACCACATGCTCTGGCGCAGCGATGGATTGCCCTTCGAGTTGTCGTTCTTTCATCAGGGGCGGGACTTCGACCAGCCGGTGAGGATCAATGAAATCGCAGACAGTCGCGTGCGCCATTTGAGCTATGCGCCCGACGCCTTCGACTTCGGCAAGAACACCCTGGAGCCGAAGAAATGGAAAGACCTGGGCTACGCCGGCTTCACCGTGCGCTACCCCATGAACACGCCCAAGTACAAGGACGAAGTCGTGACTTTCCTTGGCGCCAGCTACTTCCGCGCCCTTGGCAAGGGCCAGCTCTACGGCCTATCCGCGCGGGGGTTGGCGTTGGACACGGGGCTCATGAGCGGAGAGGAATTTCCGCGCTTCGTGGAGTTTTGGCTGGAGCGGCCTGAGCCCAAAGCGAAGCAACTCACTTTCTACGCCCTGCTCGATTCGCCCCGCGCTGCTGGCGCCTATCGCTTCGTCCTCAACCCTGGCACAGAAACCCGCCTCGACGTGACCGCCCGCCTCTACCTCCGAGACAGCGTGGGCACCTTGGGCATTGCGCCGCTCACGAGCATGTACTTCTTCGGCGAAAACCAACGCTCTGAGAAGGAGGATTTCCGCCCCGAGGTGCACGACTCGGATGGCCTCGCCATTCACGCTGGCAACGGCGAGTGGATCTGGCGGCCCCTGGTGAATCCCAAGCACCTGCTAATGACCTCCTTCGCCACCACCAACCCCGGCGGCTTCGGGCTACAGCAGCGGGATCGCCGCATCGGCAGCTACGAAGATTTGGCGGCCCGCTACGACCTGCGCCCGAGCGCTTGGGTAGAGCCGCTCGGTGCCTGGGGCGCAGGCCGGGTGGCGCTGGTGCAGATACCCACGCCCGACGAAACCAACGACAACATCGTCGCCTTCTGGGTGCCGGACAAACCGCCCAAACCGAAGGAAGCCTACGGCCTGGAATACCGGGTGCGCTGGCAGAAGGAAACGGAAACGCACCCGCCGCTCCTGTGGGTCTTGCAGACGCGGCGAGGGCCGGGCTATCGCGCCAAGCAGGACGACGGCCTATTTCTGCTGGTGGATTTCGTGGGCCAGGAACCGTCCATGACACCGCAAGCCGCCGCCAGCGACCTGCGCGGCCAGTTGTCGACGGATACCAACGGCGAACTGCTGGAAAGCCGCATCGAACGCAACGCCACCACCAGCGGCTGGCGCCTCTATCTCCACCTGCGACGCCTGGACCCGTCCAAGCCCGTAGAAATTCGCGCCGCCCTATATCGCAAAGACCAGCCGGTGTCCGAGACATGGAGCTACATCCTCCCTCCCGATTAGGCAGCAGCATGGCCGCAGTCACTCGCTACGAGAGCTACCTGGAACGGCTGCCGTTGGATGCGGCTCGGCGACTGGAATTGCAGCAGGCTGCCACGGCTGACATGGAGGAAGTCGCCACGGATACCGCGATGGCAAAGCTCCACCACCTGCTCGCAGGCAAGGGGGAAACGGCTGTGGACAGTCATCCCCGCGAAGGCGGGGATCCATGTGCAGGCCGCAAAAATCTAGATTCGCGCACCCCAGGGGTATTTCCTGCAGGGCGCTTCCGCGGGAATGACGAAGCCTCCGAACGCTCCGCCAATTCATGGAACGACCACCGAGCCGTCGCCCTCGCCTCCGTCGCGGCAAGGCTCAACCTGGTCTGCGGCACGCCCAGCGAACGGGCGACGCTGGCCGCCCTCGCCCGTCATGGCGGGCGCCGCCTTGCCATAACGCCGCCGCTACGGCGCAGCTCCATGGCGCCCAGCCCCTGGCCCCTGCGCTTCTCCCCCTTGAACTTTTGGCCGCTGAGTTGGGGGCGAACCCCATGCAAACGTAGCCCCGGCGACCAACGGCCTGGCCGCCTGACCTCCTCGAACCGGGGCCGCCTGCGCCGCACGATGCTGGTGGTTCTCACCGTCAGCCAAACCGCGCTGGCCGCCTGGTCCATGACTTCGGTGCTGCCCTACCACGGCACCCAGCCCTTGGAAGTTGCCATCCTGATCCTGTTCTCGGTGCTGTTCTTCTGGATCTCCGCCGGATTCTGGACCGCCATCATGGGCTTTTTCCTGCTGCTACTTGGGCGAGATTCCTACGTCGCGAGTTCGGTCGCAAACGATGCGCCCATTGCCGCCGCAGCCCGCACCGCCGTGGTCATGCCCATCTGCAACGAAAACGTGGCGCGAGTTTTCGCCGGACTGCGCGCCACCTACGAATCCCTGGCTCGCCACGGGCCGCTGGAGCACTTCGATTTCTTCATCCTCAGCGACAGCAGCGACCCAGACCTGCGCGTGGCCGAGACGGAAGCCTGGCTGCGTCTGTGCCGCGAAGTGAAAGGCGCGGGCCGCATCTTCTATCGCTGGCGGCGCAATCGCATCAAGCGCAAGAGCGGCAACATCGGCGACTTTTGTCGACGCTGGGGCGGCAACTATCGCTACATGGTGGTGCTGGACGCCGACAGCATCATGACCGGCGAGTGCCTGACGCGCCTGGTGCGCCTGATGGAAGCCAACCCCACGGCCGGCATCATCCAGACCGCGCCCCGCGCGGTAGGCCGCGACACGCTCCATGCTCGGGTGCAGCAGTTCGCCAGCCGGGTGTACGGGCCGCTCTTCGCGGCGGGGCTGCACTTCTGGCAACTGGGCGAATCCCACTACTGGGGCCATAACGCCATCATCCGCGTGGCGCCCTTCATCCGCCATTGCGCGCTGGGGCGTCTGCCCAAGCGCGGCATGAGGAGCACGACGGGCGTGGAAATTCTCTCCCACGATTTCGTCGAAGCGGCCCTCATGCGCCGCGCCGGCTGGTCCGTGTGGATTGCCCACGATCTGCCGGGCAGTTACGAAGAGACGCCACCCAATCTGCTGGACGAACTCAAGCGGGATCAACGCTGGTGCCTGGGCAACCTCATCAACTTCCGCCTGCTCTTTGCCGAGGGTCTGCACCCGGCCCATCGGGTGGTGTTCGCCACCGGCGTCATGGCCTACTTTTCCGCGCCCCTGTGGTTTCTCTTCCTACTGTTGTCCACCATGCTGCTGGCGGTTCATGCGCTGATTCCGCCTCAATACTTCGTGCACCCCTACCAGCTCTTTCCGCTCTGGCCCCAGTGGCACAAGGAGTGGGCCGTGGTGCTGGCGGGCGCCACCGCCACCCTGCTGTTCATACCCAAAATCCTTGGCGCCCTGCTGCCCCTGCGCCAAGGCGTGAGCGACTACGGCGGCGTCCTCCGACTCCTCATCAGCATGGCGGGCGAATCCCTCTACTCCATGCTGCTGGCGCCGGTCCGCATGCTCTTTCACACCAAGTTCGTGGCCGGCGCATTGGCCGGTCTGCATTCGGGCTGGAAGTCGCCGTCACGGGAAGATGCGGAAACCACCTGGGGCGAGTCCTTGCGGCAGCACGGATGGCACGCATTGCTCGGCATCGTCTGGGCGAGCGGCGTGTTCTGGCTCAATCCCAGCTATCTCTGGTGGTTGCTCCCGGTGACCGGCGCCCTCGCCGTTTCCATCGCGGTTTCCGTTTGGTCCAGCCGTGTGTCTCTCGGACGATGGCTGCGTCGGGCACGGATATTCCTGATCCCTGAAGAGACGGTGCCGCCGCCCGAGATCAGCGGCGTGCGAGCCTACGAGTGGGCAACCAAATGGGCAACCCAGCCGGATGGCATTCGCCCAACTCACGACTTCGTTTCCGCAGTGGTCGATCCCATCGACAACGCCATCGCCTGTGCTGCCGGCAGCCACATGCGCCCGCCCGGCGGCGTAGCGGCGCAAGCGGAGCGGCGAGAGCGGGTGCGCATCGCCCTCACACGTGGACCCGATGCGCTGAAGGCAAAAGAAAAGATGGATCTGCTGGACGACCCGCAATTGCTCGCGCAACTCCACTTCGCCGTATGGGCGTCCAACGCTGCCCACCCTTCGTGGCAGGCAGCCATCGACAACTTCACGCCCGACTACAGACGCTCCAGGGCCGTCGTGGCGAGCACGTAGTCGTAGCCCAATTGCGCCGCCACAGCCTCGTAAGTCACCGCGCCCCGGCAGACGTTGAGACCGTCGCGCAGGAGGGCATCCTCCAGCAGCGCGCGCTTGACGCCCTTGTCGGCGATGACTTTGGCGTATTGCAAGGTCGCATGAGTGAGTGCCTGGGTGGAGGTGCGGGCCACGCCGCCGGGCATGTTGGCGACGCAGTAGTGGGTAACACCATCCACCACGAAGGTGGGCGACTGGTGGGTGGTGGGGTGTGAAGTCTCGAAGCAGCCACCCTGGTCGATGGCCACGTCAACCAGCACGGAACCGGGCTGCATGAGTTTCAGTTGCTCGCGACTCACCAGCTTGGGCGCGGCAGCGCCGGGAATCAGCACGGCGCCGATCACGGCATCGGCGAGCTTGAGTTCGTCCTCCACGGCGTGGCGCGTGGAGTACAAGGTCTTAATGCGTCCGCCAAAATCGTTGTCGATCTGGCGCAGGCGCGGCAGGGAACGATCAATCACCGTCACGTCGGCGCCCAGCCCCATGGCCATGCGCGCCGCATGGAGCCCCACCACGCCGCCGCCGATGACGGTCACGTGGGCAGGCGCCACACCGGGCACGCCGCCGAGCAACACGCCGGAGCCGCCCTGGGATTTTTCCAGCGCACGGGCTGCGGCCTGGATCGCCATGCGCCCCGCCACCTCGGACATGGGCGCCAGCAGCGGCAGGCCGCCGTCCCGGTCGGTGACGGTTTCATAGGCCACGCAGATGGCACCGCTCTTCACCAAGCCTTCGGTCTGTTCTGGATCGGGTGCCAGGTGCAGGTAGGCGTAGAGAATTTGCCCCGACTGCAATTGCGCCAATTCGACGGGCTGGGGCTCCTTCACCTTCACAATCATTTCGGCTTCGGCGTAGATCTCCCGCGCCGTCTCGGCGATGCGGGCGCCGACGGCCACATAGTGATCGTCCGTGTAGCCGATGGCGGCGCCTGCATTGCGCTCTATCCAGACCTCATGACCGGAATGGAACAGTTCGTGGGCGCCCGAGGGGGTGAGGCCCACGCGGTATTCGTGATTTTTGATTTCTTTGGGAACACCGACGCGCATGGGGATTCTCCAGAAAGTGAAAAGGCCCCCTTAGAACCTAAGGGGGCCTTTTCACTTTAGACCGCGGAGCAGAGCCTGCCTACACGTTGAACTTGGATACCGAGTTGCGCAACTCCACCGACAGGGCTTCCAGGGCTTGCACGTTGCGATTGGCAGCGGATACCGACGAGGCCATTCCTTCCACCATTTGCGAAATACTCTCCACACTGGAAGCCACCGTACCGCTGGCGATGCTCTGCTCTGCGGTGGCATTAGCTACCTGCGCGATGCTCTCCAAGGTGGAATCGGCCTTGGCGTTAATTTGCTGAAGGGTTTGGGCAGCGTCATTGGCAATGGAAACGCCCTTCTGAACCTGGGGCGTCACGGCATCCATGCTTTGCACCACGGCTGCCGTGTCCTGCTGGATGGCATGGATCATCGTGGTGATCTTGCCGGTGGCTTCGCTGGTCCGCTCGGCAAGCTTGCGCACTTCGTCTGCAACCACCGCAAAGCCGCGGCCCTGCTCGCCGGCACGGGCTGCTTCGATGGCAGCATTGAGGGCCAGTAGATTGGTTTGGTCGGCAATTTCCCGGATCACGTCGGCGATGCCGCCGATCTCGTTCGAGCGCTCCACCAGACCGGCAATACGCGCGGAAGCTGCGCCCACCTGCTCGGACACAAGATCAAGTTCCTTGGCAGCTTGATGAACCAGCCTCTCACCCGAGGCGGCCAGGTCTGCAGACTCCTTGGAGTTCTGCTCGGTGACACGGGCGTTGTCGGACACGTGGCTGACGCTCACGGCCATCTGTTGAATCGAAGCGGCGGTGGAAGCCGTGGCTTCGGATGAATTCTGCGCGGCGACGTTGATTTCTTTCATCTGCTGCGTCAGGGCATCACTGGATTGGGCCAGGGTCACGGCGCCCTGCTTGATCTGGGCGATCATGCTCTTGAGGTTGCTCTGCATCTGTGCGACGGCGGCCAGCACACTGCCGCTCCGATCACTAGCATCCACCCGATGGCTCAGATCGCCGCTTGCAATGGCCTGGGCTACCTCAGCGGCATAGCTCGGCTCGCCGCCCAAACTGTTGTAGATACCGCGAGCCAGGGATAGCACCAAGGCGCCCATGGCGAGGAGGACAACCGCACCGATAGCGCCGAACTGGGCGGCATACTTCCAGAACACCGTATCCAGGTCATCGAGGAACGCCCCGGTGCCCACGATCCAGCCCCAGTCGGGAATTCGCACCAGCGCATTGATTTTGGGCACCTCAACCTCGCCCTTCGGACGCTTGGTCATAATCTGCGCAAAGCCAAAATCCCCTTTGCCCAGCACATCTAGATAGGTTTCTGCCAGGGTGCGTCCGGTATCCATACGCTTACCCGGATCGTCCTTGCCTTCCTTGCGCTGATCGGGATGCACCAGCACGGTGGAAGCGTTACCGGCACGAACAAACACGTAATCTTCACCATTACGCAAGGCACGCACGGCAACCTTCGCCGCAGATTGAGCATCATCGCGGGAAAGCTTGCCGCTCTTTTCCTGCTCCTGAAAATATTGAATCTGCTGCCCGGCCATTTTGACCAGGGAGGTCAGGCCTGCCTTGCGCTCTTCCAGCATGGACGAACGTAAAGAAAACAGTCCGAAGATCGCGAGTACCGAAAGGCCGATGGCCGCGCTACAGGCAATCAAAATCAATCGTGTCGATAGTTTCATGTTCTCCCGTCTTTCTGTTGGCTATCTGCGGCGGCGTCCGCAGTGACTTTCGGCGCTCTTTTGTTATTTTTGTATCGTTCCATTTACCGCTCAATTGCTTAAAAGTCATACATCTGACCGCGCATTGTCCATGAACACCTGTTCAATTTCACCTCTCAAATCCTTTCATTTGGATAAGCAAATCCTTACTGCAAAAGGAAACTTCTGATTTCCGCCTTGCTGCACATCCGATCTTTAGCGACATCGGATGAACATTTTTCGATCACGCGCGCTCACTGCCGTACCCCCTTCCCGACTTGCCTTAATCCCAATGCTGGAATCTGGGGATAGGCAACACGAGCCTTGAGCGGGAAACTACATTCCCAATGCTGCATAGCAGCATCCAATACTTCAAGCGCTTCCGCTTAGCACAGCATTCCCTTCGGGCGACCCAGCGTCAGCCTCCCTTTTGACATTCAGGCCTTGCCCCCCCTGCGAAGGCCCAGTGAAAGGAGCATGTATGTTGCCGATCACCTTTTCCCCACTTCCTTTGGCCGCATCTTTGGCCGAATACGCGACGGCTCGCCGTTTCGCCCTGAGAACTTCCCTTGCTGTAGCCGGGGGCTCACTGCTGATGACGCTAGGCATTCCCACGCACATGGGTTTCGTCAGCAGCCAAGTGGCCATGGCAGCCGAAGCCGAAGTGCAACGCAGGGAAGTGTCGACCGAGACCGAGCTGGCGGTAGACACTGCACGCAACCCAGCGTCTTCGCCCTCCGTTGAAATCCTGACGCCCCGCATGCGCGCGGCCCTGGGCTACGCCTCTCGACGCTATCGCGTTTCCCAGGACGCGCTGGAGCCGGTATTCATGGTCGTGCAGAAAGCGGCAAAGGAATTCACGCTAGATCCGCTGCTCATCGTGGCGGTGATTGCCGTGGAGTCGCGCTTCAACCCCATTTCCCAAAGCGATGCCGGTGCGCAGGGATTGATGCAAGTCATACCTCGCTATCACATGGACAAGCTGCCCGTGGGTGCAGGCAAGCTGCCTTTCTTCGATCCGGCGATCAATGTGCGGGTCGGCGCTATGGCCTTGCGGGACTTCATTCGCAGGGGCGGTGGCATCACGGCAGGTCTTCAACTGTTCGCGGGAGAAATGTCCGATCCGGGGCAGAGCTATTCGACCCGCGTGCTGGCTGAGAAAGAACGGCTGGAATACGCTTCGCGCCGTGCCCGTCCTGGCACGGTTTGATTCCGTCTGCGCGATACCCGTTGCCCCCAAGGCGGCGGAAATCGAGCATGACCGTCGTCTCACTGAGAGCAGGCAGAACGGGCGCTAGACTTTGTCAGCGGCCCGGCGCCGGTCGGGAAAATCGATGACGACGGCGCCGGTGCGCCGCCCTAGATCAAAGCCAGTACGGCGGCCAGAGTCGACCGGCAGGCCCAGGGACCTAGGGGAGCAAGAGGACACCAATCCCTGGGCGGTCGCAAGTTGAGCGGTGACGCCCCACATGCCCCACATGCGAGCCGCATCCAACATCCGCTCCAGTTGCAAATGACTGAGGCCGAAGTACCGAAGGCCGGATTCCAGCTCCGTCATCATTGCCAGTCCCTCCCGCTGTTGGCGGATCCATTCATTGGTCGCCACATATCCAGCCGCCGCCTGCCACTCAAAGCTGCGGGCGAAGCCAAGGATAGCCAGCGCCTCCAATTGCTCCGACGGGTAGCGATAGGGGCTACCCGTGGAGGTGATGGATAAGGTCGGCTCGTCCATAGAGGGGAGGCGCCCGGACTTGGATTTTGACTTGGGCAAACGATGCCCCGCCTCCGGTTCATGCCCACCGGAAAAGGATGATCGGGAAGACACGATTACCTCCTTTTGCGCCTTTCGCCTCACACGAAAAAAGCATTGATTCAGCGTAAACAAGACTCCCGTTTTAGATCCAATTTCAGACGGGACCAACACCCTTATTAACCTCATCAAAACCCAGAGCCTGTGCGGCTCCGCACATAACAGCACGACAGGCAAAAGACCCATTGACATTGCCACTGAGCGAGCCAGACTTGCACCTTGCTCCGCGAAAATTCGGGGCGCGACGACTTCAACGCGACGCGATAAGAAGGCCTCAAGGAAGGATGAAAGCGGAAGGATGCAAGCGAGGTTTCCCCTTCCCCTCCGGGCCCTGGCGTCGCACTGACTTTTTTCAAGGAGAACATCATGGTAAGCCCCACGAAAAACGAGATCAGCAATAACGCTTCCGCACTCACCGCCACGCTTGTGGAAATGTCCCAGCTTTGCCTGTCCAGCCTTGAGCGGCTCTCTGCCCTCAACCTGAACACCATGCGCCAAGCCCTGGAAGAAAGCATGGCGGCGGCGGATCGAATGTCCCGTTCCGCCGGCAATCCGGCGGCGGCGACCCAAACGCAAGACATCAAGCCCCTGTTGGATCGGTCTGTGGCCTACTCGCAAAATGTGATGGAAATCTGCACCTCCACTCACGACGAGGCCATGCGGCTGATCAATAGTCGGATAGGTGACTTCAAGCTCACCGCGCCCGTACCCCAGGGATGGGCAAGCGCCATGGACACGTTTGCCCGAAGCGCCCAGGAGATGGCGACCATGGGCGCAGAGACTGTGCTCACTACCGCCCGAGCTACTGAGCATACGGCGGAGCGGGTCAAGGAGCAGCTGACAGAACGCGGCGAACGACACGCTGCGGGTAAGTCATCCCACCGGGCGGCGTGAGACGAAGAAAGCGCAATAGATGCAATGGATCCATGGGCCTATCCATGGGTCTCATGAGCTCCGACGAATGAACTCCGCCGAATGAACTCCCTTAGGGACTCGGGTCTAAACAGCTAGGAATCGGGCGTGTGGCGCGCTTCGGCGTGTCTTTGCGAAGTACGGTTCCCTGTTTTTTTCATTCCCAAATGGAGGCCATCATGTCTCTCATGAGTTTGCCCAAAATGTTCGTTTCCGAAACGGAGGGCTGGTCCGACTTGGTTCGCATTCATCCATCGGTACGTAGGCTTTTTATGTTCTTCGTAGCCCCCATGTCTCTGCTGCCGCCAGTAATGCATGCTTATGCGCAATTGGAAGCGCCAGGAGCGGTTTTTCCATCTCTGGCCCCTGTGCTCGCATTACAGGAGGCAGTGATCGTGGGCGGTGTGTTTTTTCTGATTGAGCTCGCCACCGTGACGCTAATGGCTTATTACATCCAGCAGATGGCCGATAGCTTCGGCGTGCCAACGGATTACCCTTCCGCTTATACCTTGGCCGCCGTTGCGCCCACACCGCTATGGGTCGCTTCGCTTGCGCTGTTCATACCCAGCCTGTGGTTCAACGTGGCGGTGCTAGTCGTGGCGTGGGTAGCGTCGGCCGCGCTGATCCGCCATGGTGTGCGACCGATCCTGCGAGCGCCGGATAGTCCGCACGCCCACAAGCTCGCCAATGCCATCACCCTGGTCGGCGTGCTGGCGTGGATCGGTTTGATCATGGTGATGGTGCTGATGCTTGGCATGTTGATCGGTTTGCGTTGATAGCCTCGTTTCACTGAGAGGAAGTCATGTACGACAAGGATGCGGTATCCAAAGTGCAAGCGGCTCTTGAGCGGGAGGTCCACCTGGATCTCCGCTCTACGCCCATCGACATCCAGATTAAGGAAGGCAAGGTGTGCCTCGAAGGCGAGGTGAGTCACATCAGCACCAAGAAACAGGCACTACGTACCGTGGCGCATCTGTCTGAGGTAGTGGAGGTTGTCGACAAGCTGCGCGTTGCCACGCCGCATCATCCCGGCGATGGCGCCACGCGGGATGCCGTGTGCCGCTGGCTCATGCACGACACCAACTTTCAGAACTGCGTCATCCGCATTTGCACCAAGGGGCGGGAAGAATCCTTGCGCGATGGCGAACGGGAGAATGCCAGCGGCAACATTCTGGTCGGCGTTGAAGATGGCGTGGTAAGTCTGAGCGGCCATGTCATCAGTCTCTCCCACAAGCGTCTTGCCGGCGTGCTGGCTTGGTGGGCACAAGGCGTACGCGATGTGGAGAATCTGCTGCACGTCGCGCCGCCGGAAGAAGACAACGACGACGAGATCGTGGATGGTCTGCGCTTGGTGCTGGAGTGTGACCCCTACGTACATGCGGAGCAAATCACTATCGAAAGCCACGGTGGAACGGTGGTGCTGGAGGGCGAAGTCAGCAGCGAGGACGAGCGTCTCCGCACGGAAACCGATGCATGGTGCCTCCATGCGGTGGATCGGGTGACCAATCACATCCGCGTGAGGGCGTGAGGCCGCATTTGGCGCATTTGGGCATTTGGTTTAGTGCCGCCGATTGGCAAGGTAGCGTCAGTGATCAGGCAGCCGACTTGACGCCCCTCTCCTGATTACCCAGAGGGAAGTTGCAAGGCAAAAAACACTTCCATCACCAGTTCGTGGATGAGGGGAATAGCCTTGGCAATCATGGTGACCGTTGCGTTATCCGGCAGGTAGGCCCTTCTGGAGTTTCTGCTGAAGGAATCCCAACTTGTAGGTGCCTGTCGCCGGAGTACGACTACCTGTATCCATCTACTAAAAATAGCCGGACAAACGTATTTTTCCGATGGTGCGGCGCACCATATCCTGCACCTGTATCCATTCACGGGACATTTATCTCAGCGAGATAAGCGTCCCGCGAGCAGATTACAAGCGGCTAGCAGCCATGCTGGCATCTTTCCACACGTTCGGTGGAACGGGCATCCCCCCCGGAGACCACCGAAGATTGCAGGCGAATTTTGGGAGGTAGTCATGTCCGTGCATTACGTAAACCAACTGGCCGCACAGCAGAAATCCAATATCGAGGCCCTGCTGGCCATTTCTCACGCAGCATTTGGCAACGCCGAACGCTTACTCAACCTGAACGTTAACGCGACCCGCAATGCACTGGAGGAAAGCGCTGCCCAAGCCAAGGCCGCCGTTAACAGCAGTGACAGCATCCAGGCCTTGCTCCAGGCCAGCCAGCCCCAACAAGCCTTTGCCAAAGTCACGTCCTACCTTGAGGACGTTCGCCAGATCGTCACCCAGACGCAACAGGAACTGACGGAAATCATTGACGCCCAGCGCAGTGAAACCAGCGACCACCTGGTGAAAGCCATCGAAGAACTCGCGAAGACCGGCCCCGCGGGTTCTGCCTTCGCGGCCTCCACCCTCAAGTCCATGTTCGCCATGGGCAATTCCGCCTACGACAAGTTGAACGACACGGCCAAGCAAGTGGCTCAGATCGGCGAAGCGCAGATAGCGGCGGCGGCAGCGAAATCCATCGGGGCTCCCAGCTCCAGCTCCAGGGCTCGCAAAGCCGCCTGACCAGCGGTTGAGCTCACGTAGTTGGGACAATGCAAGCGCGGGCAGCGCTGCCCCAGGCTGACCCGCCTCCCGAAAGCATCGACAACCAAGTAAAGAGAGCACAGCAAGTACCAGAGCGCCCCGCAACCCCTGCGACGGAGAGAACGGCGCCTTTGCCATTCCCGTGATCGGTCCTGCCCCTTTCCCAGGATCGATCATTGGGAATGGCTTCGTTTTGGGAAGGGTGAGTTGGATGCGTTCAGCCTTCCTCTATCGAGTTGGCAACGCCCCTTGTTCCTTCCAGACGCCTGTCGCGCTTCGCTTGGCCGTATCCTATTTGCCTGGATCCTTGGAGCATAGGAATGGAACAACGCACTCTCGGCAACTCCGCCATCACCGTCTCCCTGGTGGGCCTGGGCTGCAACAACTTTGGCGCCAAGCTGGATCTGGAAGGCTCCCGGCCCGTGATCCACGCAGCCCTGGACGCGGGCATCACCCTCTTCGACACGGCGGATAGCTACGGCAACAAGGGCGGCTCGGAAAGCATTCTTGGCGAAGTCCTTGGCCCTCGTCGCCAGGACATCGTGCTCGCCACCAAGTTTGGTAGGCAGATGGATAGCGAAGGCAAGAAGAAAGGCGCTTCCCGTGCCTATGTCATCGAAGCAATCCACGCCAGCCTGCGCCGCCTCAAGACCGACTGGATCGACCTATACCAGCTCCACTATCCCGATCCTGAAACACCCATCGAAGAGACCTTGCGCGCAGTGGAAGACCTGATCAAAGCTGGCAAGGTGCACGCCTTCGGCATTTCCAACATGCCCGCAGCGGAAGTCCAGCAAGCCTGCAATACGGCCAATGGGCTCAAGCTACACAACATCGCGACCTGCCAGGATGAATACAGCCTGCTGCGCAGAGGTATAGAAGAAACGCTGATTCCCACATTGATGCAGAACAAGGTCGGCCTGCTGCCCTACTTCCCCCTTGCCAATGGTCTGCTGAGTGGCAAATACCGCCCCGGTGTTAAGCCGCCTCCCGACACGCGCCTAGGCCTCGCGCCTTATTACGTGCAGCCTTATCTCAACGATGAGGACATGGCCCGAGCAGACGCCCTGCGCCAGTTCGCCGAATCAAAAGGACACTCCCTATTGGAGTTGGCGTTTAGCTGGCTCGCCGCGCAGCCAGTGGTTGCGAGCGTAATTGCGGGGGCGACGAAGGCGGAGCAGGTGCGGGCGAACAGCGCTGCTGCGGGATGGAGGTTGAGAGACGATGAGGTGGCTGAGGTAGAGCGGCTGACCAGGGCATAGCCTGGACTCGGCGTAGCAGAATCCAAAAAAATGGCGCAGATTTCTCCGCGCCATTTTTGTTTTCAGCTTGAGAAAACCTCAGAGCTAAATCTCCAACTCCATCCCTTCGGCGGATAGCATCACCTCTGGATCTCCCGGCTGGCGCGGGTTACGGGCCAAGGCTTCGGCGAAGACGCGCTCCAGTTCGCAGTCGCTGCGTGTCGGTTCGTGGTGGGTGCAAATGAGGCGCTTGACGCCCGTGCGACGAGCCAGGCCGATGGCGTAGTCGAAGGTGGAATGACCCCAGCCTTTGTGGCTTGGGTATTCCTCTAGCGTGTAGGAACAGTCCATGATGAGCACGTCCACACCACGCACGGCTTCATCCATGTGGCTCTGCTTTTCTTCCACCAGGGACTGGTATTCGGCATACCCCTCCTCACCCACGTCGTAGATGTTGTACCAGGGCTCATGGTCGCCGGTGAAGAACATGGACTTGCCGTTGCAGTCCACGCGATAACCGAAGTTGATGACGGGGTGATTGAGAAGCGTATTGGTGACGGTGGCGTCGCCGATCTCCACGGTCTCGCCGATTTCCAGAGTCTGGTATTCCACCCGCGCTTTCAACTCGGCTTCGCGGATGGGAAAGTAGCTGTACTGCATCTGCACTTCCATGATCCGTTCGATTCCCTGACTGTTCACCACGTCATAGGCGCCGTGGATGCGGGCACTGCAAGTGGGAATAAAAAAAGGGGTAAAGAATGGCAGGCCGTGGATATGGTCCCAATGACTATGGGTGATGAAGATATTGGCCCTTACAGGCAGCTCCTTCAACAACGACTGAGCCAAGGGAAAGATGCCGGTGCCGGCATCGAGAATGATCAACTCACCTGCGTCGGAACGCACTTCGATGCAGGAGGTGTTACCGCCATGAATCGCGGTGTGCGGACCAGGAGCAGGAATGGAGCCGCGAACGCCCCAGAATTTAATTTTCATGCTGATCGGTCTGTAAGTAGGACAGCCGATTATAGGGAATGAGACCTTGCAGGCGCGGACTTACTCGCCGTTATCCACCTGAACAAAGAGCACGGCTTCGGCCACGATGCCATCGAAGTCGCCAAGACCAGCGACGACCGCAGTAAGGTCGTCACCAAAGCGCGAGGCTACCGGCGTTTGCTCGGCCCAGCGAGCGGTTCGGCTGGCGGGGTCGAGGGAGCCGCGACAGATCTGATCTGCCACACGCAGGCAATCGAGCATGGCGGAGGGCTCGGCATTCTCCGCGTGATGGTCGCGGATGCACTGAATGAGCTGCGGGGGAAACTGCCAGCGCTTGGCCAGCATGGCACCAACCACGCCGTGGTCCACACCGATAACCCGCCGCTCGGCTTCATACAGCGGAATACCCTCAACATCGCAGAGGGCCATGGCGTCGCGAAACTCGGGCGCCATGAATTGGGCATAGACGACCTTGCCGAAGTCGTGAAGCAATCCCGCCACATAGCAGTCGCCAGGGTCGGCCTCGCTTTGCAGATAGTGAGTACAAAGCTGGCGCGCAACGGTAGCGGTAGCGAGGGAGTGAACCAGGTAGCGCTGAATGTCGAAACCGGCGGTATTCACGCGGGGCAGAATGCCTACCGCGGCAAAGGAGAGCGCCAAGTTCTTGATGGTATTGATGCCCATATAAACCACCGATTGATTCACGGAGGTGACCTTATTGGGCAGGCTGTAGTACGCAGAGTTAATGACCTTGAGTATCTTCATGGTCATCACGGGGTCTTTTTCAATGACCCCCACCAATTCCTTAGGCAGGCAATTGATGTTACGCGTCATCTCCAGCACCAGTTGCACGCTGCGAGGGAAAGCCGGCATGCGATCCACAGCGGTGGTCAGACGGCGTTCAAGTTCAGGTGTCAGTTGGCTCACAGGGATGCGTTGTTTGTAGGGATTAGTAATAGCCGCTGCCATTATAGAGGTAGGGAAGCGGCCACCGCGTGAAATTGCCGACGATAGGCACGGGGACACACAAACACCTAGCCCCTATTAACGATGCGGGTTTACGCGATGCATTCAGTGCTTCACAGGTCGTTCTATTACCGCCATACCCCCTCCCCCATCTGACTGTCCCATATGATGTCTCATCGCGACGCCCAACCCAGAACTGTTTATCTGACTGGCGCAGGCCCCGGCGCCCCAGACCTGCGGACTCTGCGTGCGGCATGCCTATTGGCCCAAGCAGACATAGTCGTCTACGACAACCTGGTCACGAAGGCAGTGCTTGATCTCGTTCCGGCTCAGGCCGAGCGCATTTACGCGGGCAAACAACGAGGCAATCATGCCGTGCTCCAGGACGCGTTGAACCTACTGCGGGTACAACTCGCCAAACGGAATCTGCGCGTGGTTCGACTTAAAGGAGGTGACCCGTACATCTTGGGTCGTGGAGGGGAAGAAGCCGAGACCCTCGCCGCCCATGATGTGCCCTTCCAGGCAATACAGGGCATCACGGCGGCCTCAGGCGTTTCCGCCTAGACGGGAGTTCCGCTGACTCACCGGGAATACTCCCAATCGTGCATGTTCGTCACGGGGCGTCTGAAGGACGGCTCCACCGACCTGGACTGGGCCGCGCTGACCCGCCCCAAACAAACCGTGGTGATCTATATGGCGCTCACCGCCCTGCCCTTCATCTGCGATCAATTGGTTGCCCACGGCCTGCCCGCGGACTGCCCCGCGGCCATCGTGCAGCAAGCCACCACGACGCAGCAGCGCCCAGTGATGGGCACTGGATACCTTACCCCCTTTGGTTGAGCAAGCCGGCCTCAAAGCCCCCAGGCTGATTTTGGTCGGGCAGGTGGTGAAGCTGAGGGAAGTGCGGGGTTGGAAGGAGGAAAACTCTTGATCCTCGGCTAAGAGCCAAAGCGTCAGCGCTTAACGCTCGGTAGGAAGTGGCCACTCGCCGGAAAAAGTCTTCTCGGCCCAGAGCAAGGCGGTGATGGTCTTGGCGTCGGTGATCTCGCCGTCGCGCACTGCGAGCAAAGCATCCGACAGGGACAGTTCGATCACTTCCAAGAATTCCCCTTCGTCCAAGGCATGCCCCACGTAGCTGAGGCCATGGGCGAGGAAGACTTCGATGCGTTCGTTGGAGTAGCCGATGCAGGGATGCATGGTGCCCAGGTGGCACCAGTTCTTGGCCTTGTAGCCCGTCTCTTCTCGCAGCTCACGGCGCGCCGTATCCAGATGATGCTCGCTCGGGTCGATCTTCCCGGCAGGCAATTCAAGGAACACGCGCCCCACGGGATAACGGAACTGACGCTCGAATAGCAGCTTGCCGTTATCAAGCACCGCGATCATCACCACCGCACCAGGATGCTCAATCCATTCCCGGACGCTTTCCGAGCCATCAGGCAGACGTACTCGATCACTGCGGACCTTGAGGAAGCCGCCTGAATAGACCGATTCGCTGGAGATTTCGGTTTCGATGAGGTCTTCGTCTCTTTTCATGGACGCCTCACGAAGTCCTAGTTGCGGCGTTCGCGCCAGAGGAAGCGCAGGGTAAAGCCCGGGAAGGCGAATACCAGGAAGAGGAACAGCGTGGCGGCATAGAACTCCCAGTGTTGCGGATAAATGCCGCCATGGGCACGGGACTCCAGAAGCGCGGCGATACCGCCCACGACGAAGTATCCGATGATGAGTTCCAGCACGCGCCAGCCAAACGCCTTATGGCCGCTGGCAGGTTGACGCACCCAGAGGATGCGCCCACTGAAGAAGGGAAGGTTGGCCGCGGCCAATGCCAGGACAACGACGAGAATTTGCGCTGCCGTCATCCTGGTTAGGTCGGTAAGTAGGTTAGTCGCTCAATCAGAGCGAACGAGCCAAAGCGAACTGGCACAGGCCGATCACGGACTGGGGGAACAGGCCCAGCAGCGCCACGGCAAGCGCGTTGGCGGAAAGCAGCACGCGCAGATCGGTATTGCCTTGCAGCGGGGTGTTGTCTTCGGGGGCATCGAAGTACATGACCTTCACGACACGCAGGTAGTAGAAGGCGCCCACCAGGGACAACATCACGGCAAACACGGCAGTGGCGGTGTGGCCGGTGGCTACGACGATGGCCAGCACGGAGAACTTGGCGAAGAAGCCGATGAAGAACGGGATTCCGGCCATGGAGAACATCAGGATCAGCATCATGGCGGCAAACCAGGGGCTGCGCTTGTTCAGGCCTTTGAAGTCGTTGATCTCTTCAGCTTCGAATCCAGCGCGGGAGAGCAGCAGGATCATGCCGAAGGTTGCCATGGACATCATCACGTAGGCCACGGTGTAGTACATGGCAGTGGTGTAGGCGGCAAAGGCGGGACCACGGTTGTCGCCAATCACGCCGGCGGTCATGGCCAACAGCATGAAGCCCATGTGGGAGATGGCGGAGTAGGCCAGCATGCGCTTGAGGTTGGTCTGAGCAATGGCGGCCAAGTTACCCAGGGCAATGGAGAGCACGGCCAAGATCAGCAGCATTTGTTGCCACTGCACGGCTAGGTCGAACAGACCGTAAACCAGCAGACGCATCACCATGGCGAAGGCGGCCAGCTTCGGGGCAGAGCCAAGCAGCAAAGTGATCGCGGTAGGAGCGCCGTGATAAACGTCGGGAATCCACATGTGGAAGGGAACGACGCCGAGCTTGAAGGCGATACCGGCAACGATGAACACCAGACCGAAGACCAGCACGGTCTTGTTGGCCGCGCCGTGGAACAGCATCTGAGCCACCCCGCCAACCTCCAGGGTGCCGGTAGAACCGTACACCATGGACATGCCGTAGAGCAGCAGACCGGAAGCCAAGGCGCCGAGCACGAAGTACTTCATCGCTGCTTCGGTGCCGCGGGCGGAGTTGCGGTCGATGGCTACCAGCGCGTACATGGACAGGGACAGCAGTTCCACGCCCAAGTACATGGTCAGGAAGTGGGCTGCGGAAATCATGACCATCATGCCCAGCGTTGCGAACAACACCAGCAAGTAGTACTCGCCACGATCCAGGTTGCGGGCCTTGAGGTAGCCACGGCTGTAAATGATGACGAAGCCGACAGAGATGTAGGTGAAGAGCTTCAGCATGTCCGCCAAAGCATCATCCACGAACATGTTGCTGAAGGTCAGCACGGTCTGTTCGGTGAAGGTGCCGACGGTGATCAGCGCAGCACCAACCAAAGTGGCGACCGTGAGCAACGGCATCAACCAGCGATTGCGCTCGCTGGCGAGGATATCCACGACCAGGATCACGCACGCCATGATGAGCATGAAAATCTCCGGCGCGGCCGGATAGAGATCGGGGGCTACAAAGTTATTCAGCATCTCGTTCTCGCGCCTTACATCAACTTGCCAGCGGCAACGTGCTTGAGCAGGTTGTCGACGGAAGCGTGCATCACGTCAGTAAAGGGGAAGGGGTACAGGCCCATGGCAAGGGTGCAGACAGCCAAGGTGCCGAGGATCAGAAACTCGCGGCCGTTCAGGTCGGTCATTTCAGCAACGTGCTTGTTGCCAACGGCACCGAAAACCACGCGCTTGTACATCCACAGGGTGTAGGCAGCGCCGACGATCAGAGTAGTGGCAGCAGCGAAGCCGGTCCAGAAGTTGAACTTCACCGCGCCCATTGCAACCATGAACTCACCGACGAAGCCGGAGGTTGCAGGCAGACCTGCGTTAGCCATGGAGAACAGCAGGAAGAACGCAGCGAACTTGGGCATGCTGTTCACCACACCGCCGTAATCGGCGATCTGGCGGCTGTGCATCCGGTCGTACATGACGCCGATACAAAGGAACATGGCAGCAGAGACGAAGCCGTGGGAGATCATCTGCACCAGGGCGCCTTCGATGCCCAGTTGGTTGAAGATGAAGAAGCCCAGGGTCACGAAGCCCATGTGGGAGATGGAAGAGTAAGCAACCAGCTTCTTCATGTCCGACTGAGCCAAGGCCACGAAGCCGATGTAGATCACCGCAGTAAGAGACAGGGCGATGATGAATGGGGCCAGGGCTTGGCTGGCATCGGGAACGATGGGCAGGGAGAACCGCAGGAAGCCGTAGGCGCCGAGCTTTAGAGCGATAGCGGCCAGCACCACGGAACCGCCAGTAGGCGCTTCCACGTGGGCGTCAGGCAGCCATGTATGCACGGGCCACATGGGAACCTTCACTGCGAAGGACAGCAGGAAGGCAATGAAGATCATCTTCTGCACGCCCAGGTCGATGGGCAGTTGGTGCCAATCGAGGATGTTGAAGCTGCCGGAGCTGGCGAACAGATACACGAAGGCAACCAGCATCAGCAAGGAGCCGAGCAGCGTGTAGAGGAAGAACTTGATGGCGGCGTACACACGGTTCGGGCCGCCCCAGATACCGATGATGAGGTACATGGGGATCAAGCTGGCTTCAAAGAAGGTATAGAACAGCACGGCGTCGAGGGCCGCGAAGATGCCGTTCATGAGGCCGGACATGATCAGGAAGGCGCCCATGTACTGGCCTTGCTTTTCTTCGATCACTTCCCAACCCGCCAGCACCACCATGATGGTGATGAAGCTGTTCAGCAGCACGAAGGGCATGGAGATGCCATCGACGCCGAGCAGGTACTGAATACGGAAGGGGCCGATCCAGGGAGCTTGTTCAACAAGCTGCATACCCGCCTGATGGGAGTCGAAACCACCATAGATGGGCAGGGTCACCAGGAAGCCGGCAACAGCGACGGCGAGAGACAGCCAGCGCACCGCATTGCGGCGCTCCGAGCCAACAGCGAAGACCAAGAGAGCCCCAACGATAGGGACCCAGATGGACAGACTGAGCAGGTGCGAACTCATCTAATTCTTTCTTATGTCAGGCGCGGTTGAACCACAGCGTCAGCAAAACGAAGACACCGATAATCATGGAGAAGGCGTACTGGTAGATGTGGCCAGACTGGAACAGGCGAACCACGCCCGCCACCCAGCCCACGGCCTTGGCGGAACCATTCACCACCAGACCGTCGATCAAGTTCTGATCGCCAGCCTTCCACAGGCCACGGCCCAAGAGGCGGGCACCGGCAGCGAAGACGACTTCGTTGAACTTGTCGAAGTAGTACTTGTTCTCGAACAACACGTAGATGGGCTTGGCAACGCGAGCGATGGCAGCGGGAATCTCGGGCTTGACTAGGTAGAAGAACCAGGACAGCACCACACCAGCCATTGCCAGGAAGAACGGCAGGGAGGTGAAGCCATGGATCGCCATTTCGACGGCACCGTGGAATTCGTGAGTCAGTTCTTCCATGGCGGGGTGCAGTTCAGCGTTGATCTGCACAGCGTTGCCGAACCAGTCACCGAAGAGCATGGGCTCGATGGCAAAGAAACCGATGGCCACGGAGGGGATCGCCAGCAGCACCAACGGCAGAGTCACCACCCAGGGAGACTCGTGCGGCTTCTGACCGGGAGCCAGACCATGGTGGTGGTCGGCAGTCGCCTCTTCGTCGTCATGATCGCCTTCGTGGTCATGATGGTCGTGACCGAAGTTCTCGGGACCATGGAACACGCGGAAGTACATGCGGAAGGAGTAGAAGGCGGTGATGAAGACACCAACAATCACGCAGAAGTAGGCGTAGCTGGCACCGGGCAGGTGGGAAGCTTGCACCGCTTCAATGATGGAGTCCTTGGAGTAGAAGCCGGACAGGAAGGGAAAGCCGATCAGGGCCAGGGAGCCGATCAGGGAAGTCAGCCAAGTGAAAGGCATGTACTTCCAGAGGCCACCCATGTTGCGCATGTCCTGGTCGTGGTGCATACCCATGATGACGGAGCCGGCACCGAGGAACAGCAGCGCCTTGAAGAACGCATGGGTCATCAGGTGGAACACGGCCACGGAGTAGGCGGACACTCCCAGCGCCACGGTCATGTAGCCCAGCTGAGACAGCGTGGAGTAGGCAACCACACGCTTGATGTCGTTCTGAATCAGACCCAGGAAGCCCATGAAGAGCGCGGTCGTAGCGCCGATCACCAGCACAAAGGACAGTGCGGTTTCAGACAACTCGAACAGGGGCGACATGCGGGTAACCATAAAGATACCGGCGGTCACCATCGTTGCAGCGTGGATCAGTGCGGAGATCGGGGTCGGACCTTCCATGGAGTCGGGCAGCCACACATGCAGGGGAACCTGCGCAGACTTACCCATGGCACCGATGAACAGGCAGATACAGATCACGGTGATCAGGGACCAATCGGTGCCCTGAAACACTTGCGCAGCCAATTGATCCTTCACTGCAAACACGTCGGCGTAGCTCAGGCTGCCAGCGTAGGCAGCGACCAAGCCGATGCCCAGCAGGAAGCCGAAGTCGCCCACACGGTTAACCAGGAAGGCTTTGAGGTTGGCGTAGATGGCAGTGGGACGGGTGTACCAGAAACCGATCAGCAGGTAAGACACCAGACCCACAGCTTCCCAGCCAAAGAACAGCTGGACGAAGTTGTTGCTCATGACGAGCATCAACATGGAGAAGGTGAACAGGGAGATATAGCTGAAGAAGCGCTGATAGCCGGGGTCTTCCGCCATGTAGCCGACGGTGTAGATGTGCACCATCAGGGAGACGAAGGTGACGACCAGCATCATCATCACGGTCAGCTTGTCGATCAGGAAGCCCACTTCCAGATTGAGGCCGCCCGATTGCATCCAGGTGTAGACCGTACCGTTGAAGGTGTGGCCTGCCTGTACATCCTGGAAGACCAGCAGGGAAAGGACGAAAGCCGTTGCCACGCCGAGGATGGTGACCACGTGCGCGCCGGTGCGGCCCACAGTCTTACCAAAGAGGCCGGCAACGATTGCGCCGAACAAGGGTGCCAGGGGCACCAGCAGGTAGATTGTCTGCATATCCATTCTTGATCTCTACCTTAGCCCTTGAGGCTATCCAGGTCTTCCAC
>DASUJA010000055.1:0-67344 GCA_036279515.1 Rhodocyclaceae bacterium
CACCAGGGGCGTGCCCATGGCGGCGGCCATGTGCATGGGCGCCGAATCCACGCCAACAAAGAGCTTGGCGCGATGAGTAAGGGCGGCCAGTTCCTTGAGGGTCAGTTGCCCCGAAAGATCAGTGACCGGCACATGAATGCGAGATTTGATCTGGGCCATCATGGCGATCTCGGCGGGATCGGGCGCCCCGGTCAGCACCAGGGCGTAGCCGCTGTAGTAGAGCTGATCGATCAGCGCCGCCATGGATTCCGGCGGCCAGCACTTGAACAGCCAGCGGGAGCCGGGGTGGACGTGGATGAAATTGCCCGTGGTCAAGCCGTGACGAATCAACAGCCCTTCCACCCGCTGCTCGGCGGCGGCGCCGGGCACCAGGGTCAGCTTGCGATCTTCGGGTACAGGGTGAATGCCGATGCGGCGCAGGGCATCCAGGTTCTTTTCCACCGTGTGGCGCAGGGCGTTGCGCGGGTAGCTGACCAGATGGGTGAAGGTCTTGTTCCAGAATTTTTCAGCGCCGGATCTGCGCTGAGCCACGCTCCAACGGGGCTTGAGCAGACGGGTGAGCCAGACGCCGCGACGATGTTCTGTGAGATGGATCACCAGATCGTACTGGCGCGAGCGCAAGGCTTGGAGCAGCCGCCATTCGGCGCGGGCTTGGGTAAAGACGCTCTGCTTCTTCCAGCGTCGGTCAATCAAATGCAACTGGGCCAGATCGGGATGTCCTTCCAGCATGGGCGCTGTATCCGAGTAGATCAGCGCATCCACCTCGCATTGGGGCGCCTGGGCCTTGAGGGCGGAGATCACCGGCGACGTGAGCAGCACGTCGCCGTGATGGCGCAGCTTGATCACCAGGGCGCGGCGCAGTTCGGCGTAGGGAATCGTCGGTGCGGACGGAAAGGAAGAAACCAGGGGCTGGGCATCGGACATCCCCGCATTTTGCCAGAGCCCGGCAGCATTGCCCGCGCCAAAGCCAATCGCTGCGCTATGCTGCCGCTTCACCGCCCCGCAAAGAAAGGATGGACATGCGCAACAAGTTGCTACAAGACGCCTGGAGCGTTTTTGCCATGGTGATGATGATCATCGGCATCGGCGGCTTGGCCTTCAACACATTCAAGACAGGCGGCTGGGGCGGCAGGCTGCTGACCAGCCTCTTCGATGGCAATCACTGGTTGCTCGGCGGCATTGTCGTCGTTGCCGCAATTGTGCTGGGCTGGCTCAACCTCAGCGGGAAACTGGTGGTGGGCAACAAACCCTCATCCCTCTACGACCTGCCGGTGTACGCACTCATCATCGCTGGCGTCTATTTCACCATCGCCTGGATCAGGGCCTGAACAAGGCGTCCGGTAAATCCAGCTTCACCAGCCCACCGTAAGCAAAGCGCCGTGCCTGCCACACCTCTGGGGGCTCACCATGGACCAGCCCCCACAGCAGTTTGATCACGCCGCCATGGGTAACGAGTAGCAAATCCTCCTCATCCCGTTCCCGCAAAAACGCCAGCACACGGGCCTGCATCTGCATCACGGACTCGCCGCCGGGAGGCGCGAAGCCCATGGGATCGGCAGCCCAGGCATCCAGCGCGCTACGGGACAAATCGCTCCAGGCCTGCATCTCCCAAAGACCGAAGTTCATTTCCATCAAACGCGAATCCGCCACCGGCGCGGGATGCAGAGCCTCGGCCAGCAGGCGACAGCGTTGCAGGGGACTGGTGTAGCAGGGCAACACGGGGGCGGTCTCGTCGCGCAGTTGCTTGGCCCAAGCTGCCACGTCGTCCGCCAAAGGCAGATCCGTTTGACCGTAGCAAAGCCCCGCTGCCACGGCGGGTGGCGGATGTCTTACCAGGCGAACTCGCACAGCAACCCGAGGTAGAACGCCAGTTCGCATACCTGCTGAACGGCGCCCAGGCAATCGCCCGTGTAGCCGCCGATGCGCCGCTGAAAGTAGCGGGCCGCCAGAGCTGCAGAGAGGACAACGAACAGCAGCGCCACCAGCACTTGGGGCAGCGGCAACCACAGACAGGGCGCCAAACCGAAGAAGATGGCCGGCAGCCAGCCGATGGGACGCAGGGGCGGGGTCAGGGAGCGGGACTTGGTGCTCTCGTCTTCCCGCACGTAGTCCAGGTTCGCCATCAACACCAGGGCGGCCAAGCGGGAGATGGCGTGGGCTGCCACCAGGGCGAAGGGAAGCACGGCGCCATAGGGCGGTTCCAGGAACGTCGCGCCGTCGAACAAGGTTTCGCTGGCATCCACATCCACCAACGCCTGCCACTTGAGGAAGAACAGCAGCACCAGACCGATGGCGCCGAAGCTACCCAGGCGCGAATCCTTCATGATGGCCAGCACACGGGCCTTATCCCAGCCGCCGCCAAAGCCGTCGCAGGCGTCGGCGAAACCGTCCTCGTGGAAGGCTCCAGTGATCCAGACGGTGGCCGCAATGCCCAACAGCACCGCAACGGAAATGGGCAGCAGCAGGGCCGTCAGCTCCGTCACCACCGCGCCGATGAGTCCGACGATCACGCCGATCAGCGGCAGATAGCGCGGCGCCTGACTCAGTTGGTCCGCGTCGTGAGCGACCCAGGCGGGAACTGGCAGGCGGGTGAAGAAGCCCAGCGCGGCGAAGAAGTAGCCCAGTTCCCTCAGCACCATGGATCAGTGCTGATTGAGGATCTGCCCCAGCAAGCGGCGCAGGGTGACGGGATCGAAGGGCTTGTCGCAGATACCAGAGACGCCGGCTTCTTCCACGGCAGCCAGCCGGCCGCTATCGGTTTCACTTGTCACCATGAGGATGGGCACGGATTGCTGCCAGCTTTGCTGACGGATGTAATTCACCAGGGCCTGACCGTCCATCTCGGGCATGTTGTAGTCGGTCACCACCAGATCCACCATGGTTTCGCCCAGGATGACGATGGCTTCCTTGCCGTTGTCGGCCTCGATGAAATCGCGAATGCCCAGGTTCTCCATAACCCGGCGCATGAATTTGCGTGCATTGGGGCTGTCGTCCACCATCAGCACGCGCAACTCTTCCGGATCGAAGTCGGTCGTCGCCAGACTGGAGTCTTCGGAAAGGAAATTCACCGTGTTGTTGAAGGCGCGGAGCAACTGGTCGGTGGTGAAGGGTTTAGGCAGGATGCCGCACACGCCCGATTGCCGCACCGGGTCCAGGGCCTGAGGACGGGTTTCGCTGGAGATCAGGATGAAGGCCTTGCTCTCCAGATCCGGGTCCGCGCGCATGGAGTGAACAAGCTCGGTGCCGGACATGTCGGGCAGATACAAGGCGCTGATGACCACATCAGGGGCTTGCCGTGCCATCTCATCGAGCGCGGATTTGCCGTCCGCCGCAGTACGCAACCGCAGGATGCCAAGCTTCTGGCATTCCTGGGAAATGATCCGCGCCTGCATGGGGGAAGGTTCCACCACCAGCACATCGAGGGGGGCAAAGTGACCTGTCTCGCTCATGGCTACCCTGACTGAATGTAAGAATTTGAAAGGCGCGATTGTAGGCGAAGGCGCGAAATCAAAGGCCTGAGCGGCATCAAGACTGTGCCATATGCCCTTTGTCGTAGGCGATGCCTACGGCAAACGCGGGCATTTTCCACCTGCGTCCGCCGTCGATCGCTGCTTACGCGGCCTTGTCGCTCACGCCCGCCGACTCGAAACTCGCCATCTCCGCCATAAATGCGGCGGCTGCGGCCAGCAGCGGCCAAGCCAGGGCGGCGCCGGTGCCTTCGCCCAGGCGCAAGCCCAGTTGCAGCAAGGGTTGAGCCTTGAGATGGGCCAATTGCAGGCGATGGCCGGCCTCGTCGGAACAGTGAGAGAACACGCAGTAGTCGCGGACGGCAGGGGCCATCTTGGCGGCCACCAGCAGGGCGCTGGTGACGATGAAACCGTCGATCAGCAGCGTCATACCCGCCTCGGCGCCGGCCAGCATGGCACCAGCCATCATTGCAATTTCAAACCCACCAAAGCGAGCAAGAACCGCATGGGGATCATCGCTACGATCAGTCCAGGCGTTCAACGCTTGCTCCAGCAGCCCACGCTTGCGCGCCAGACCTGCGTCGTCGAGGCCCGTACCACGGCCCACCACATCGGCCAGAGGTAGTCCGGTCAGGCAATGGGTCAGCAGGGAAGCGGAAGCCGTGTTGCCGATCCCCATTTCGCCAAAGCCCAGAACCTTGCAGCCCTTGGCCGCCAATTCCCGCGCCAGGGCGGCGCCCTTGGCCAGGGCCAGGGCGCACTGGGTCTCGCTCATGGCCGCGCCTTCCAGATAGTTGGCGGTGCCATGGGCGACCTTGGCGTCCACCAGACCGGGCCGAGGGCCGAAGTCGTGCGCCACGCCCGCATCCGCGATCACCAGGGAAATGCCGTGAAGCCGAGCAAAGACGTTGATAGCCGCGCCGCCCGCCAGGTAGTTCTCCAGCATCTGCCAGGTCACGTCCTGGGGGAAAGCGGAAACGCCGGCCTTGGCCGCGCCGTGGTCGCCGGCGCAAACCAGCAGATGGGGATTATCGAGACGGGGATCGAGGCTGCCCTGAATCAGCCCCAATTGCAGAGCCAGGGCTTCGAGCAAGCCCAGGGAGCCGGGCGGCTTGGTCTTTTGGTCGATCTTGCGTTGCAGTGCCGGGGCCAGGCTGTGGTCCACGGGCTTGATATTCACGTTGAGCGAATGCATCCGATTCTTCCTCGTAAGGCCGACGGGGTATGGCGGTCGCGTGGTCCAGGCGCGATGCCCCCAGTCGAGGGTTTCGAGTAATGACGGTCGGTCTTCTGGCTCTCGGATCGTCCTTCCGTTGCGCCTTCCCGGGGCATCCCCAGTGGCAATTTGCAACAGTCGTCCCCGATTACAGCGGCGGGCCCGCTGCGGATTTGGGTTGCCCCGCACCGCATTCCCAGGGAGTTGCCCACTTCAGGCGCTCCCACCATCAAGGGCGCCGATTATCCCGGCCGCGCTAGAAAGGAGCAAGTCGCAGATTCGATCTCCCCGCGCCCCTATTTGGGGCGATGTCGCCCCATGAAAGTGCATAAAGAGAACCACTTTGGTGCAACTAGGTCGCCGCCGCCCATTCCGCATTAAGGAAAACCTTAATAGTCATAGTCCTGACAAGCATGGCACCTACATTGCTAGCGTTTCCTCACACACACTCATACCAAGAACGCTATGTTGAAAAGTACCTCTATGGCTCTGAGCGGGGCAGAGCGGTCCTGGCTGCCCTGGTTCGGCAAACTGGGAAAGATGTCGATGGGCTGGGCTTGCTTCCTGAACCAGGACCGCTACACCGCCATCGAATCCACTTTCGACGGCATCGCCGCCACGCGCGTGAAGCTGCTGCAAACCTGGGCAGAGCAGCAGTGGTCTTATCTGAACGGTCTGGCGCGGGAACTGGAATCCGCCTGGCCCGAGCAGGACGCGGACAACCTCAAGGAGCTGCGCGTTCTGGCCGAGGACTTTTCCGAGGTCTTCATCATTGATACGCAAGGCTGCGTCACCGCCTCCACCGCCAACGGACGAGTCGGCGCATCCGATCTGCCGCAAAAGGCCGTGGCTGCCGGGCTCCGGGACAACTTCCTGCATGGCCCCTATAACGACCCGATCACCGAACGCCTCGGACCTTCGTCTTCCAAGTTTCACGACGAAGTGACCCTGATGTTCTATCGCCCCCTGCGCAAGGACGGCGCGGTGGTGGGCGCCCTCTGCGGCCGTGTGCCCAACGACGTGCTGGGCGACATCATCCAACGCGAAGCGGGCCACATCTTCCATGAGTCGGGCGACAACTACCTGTTCATGGTCCGTTCCGAATTCGATGCCGGCATCCGCCCCGGCACCGCCCTCTCCCGTTCCCGCTTCGAGGACAACGCCTTCACTCTGGGCGACAACCTCAAGGACGGCGTGCGTACCGACTACGGCACCGTCACCGTCAAAAAGCACACCGAACTGGAACTGATCTTCAACGACCCGGCCACAGGCCAGCTCCACCCCGGCGTGCGCGAGACCATCCGCAAGGGCGACAACCTGTTCGTCACCTATCCCGGCTACTCCGACTACCGCCACATTCCCGTCATCGGCAAGGGCGTCACCTTCCGCCTACCCGGCTCACCAGACACCTGGGGAATGATGTGCGAAGGCGATCTGGAAGAGGTCTATCGCTATCGCAGCGTCAGCTATCAGCTGCTGCGCCTGGACCTGATCACCAGCCTTGGCACATGGCTGCTAGCGGGCTTCCTGGCCGACAGCCTGGAACTAGGCAAGGTCGCTGCCTTCGCCCTGACCCTGATCATGATGCTGGCCGGCACCACCATCTTTTTCTACGGCGGCGCCCGCCCCCTGAGTGCCCGCCTCCGGGAGACGAGCCGCATGCTGCGCGGCATCGCCGAAGGCGGCGGCAACCTGACCCAGCGCATCCCGCGCAAGGACAGGGTGGATGAAACCTCCTTCATGGCCAGCTTCGTCAATAGCTTCATCGACAACCTGGAGCAGATCGTCCGCCGCGTGGTGCGCACGTCGAAAGAGATCGACCAGACCAACAAGACCATGCTGGAGACCAACCACGACAGCGGCAAGGCGGCCGAAGGCATGCTCGCCACCCTGCAAGACGTGCTGGATTCCATCAGCCGCCAGATCGGCGAAATCGACGCAGCCAGCCGCAACGCGGAAGCCATGCGCGGCGCCATGCATCAGGTGTCGGAAGAAGCCCAACGGCAGGTGGAATTGGTGCAAGCCCGCACCGGCGACATTCGCAACTCCGTCGCCGCCTCCACCGAGACCATCCGCTCCCTGGAAAGCAGCACCACCGAGATCGGCCGCATCGTCACGGTCATCAGCGAAATCGCCAACCAGACGAACCTGCTGGCTTTGAACGCCGCCATCGAAGCCGCCCGCGCCGGCGAAACGGGCCGCGGCTTTGCCGTGGTGGCCGACGAAGTGCGCAAGCTGGCCGAACGCACGGCGACAGCAACGCAGGACATCCGCGAGATGATCGGCAACGTGCAATCCCAGGCCGAGCAAGCCGTGCAGCGCATGGAAAGCGGCATGGGCCAGATGGAAGAAGGCCTGCGCCTTGCCGCCGAAACCGCGTCGGACAAGGGCGAGATGCAGGAGATCACCGAGCGCATGTTCATCACCATCGATCAGATCGCCGCCGGCGCCCATCAACTATCGAGCCGACTGTCGGAAGTCAGCACCTCCGCCGACACGGTGCGCGGTGCCCTGGGCAAAGCCGGCCGCAGCGCGGAGAAGACGGGTGCCAGCGCAAGCAAGCTTGACCAGCTGGTGGGGCAGTTCCAGGTATCTGCTGTCTAGGACAGCAGATACCTGCATTACCAAATGCGCTCCCTCCCCTCCCTCGCCTAGCGAGAGAGGGGATTAGCCAGTCGTGCTACCCTCCGCCGCCATGATCGAACTCATCCTCGGCGGCGCCCGATCGGGCAAGAGCAATCTGGCGGAACAACGGGCTCGGGACTCGGATCTCGCCGTCACCTACATCGCCACCGCTGAAGCCTTCACCAGTGCCGCCGACCCGGAGATGGCGCGACGCATCGCCCATCACCAGTCACGCCGACCCAGCCACTGGGGCCTGATCGAAGAGCCCCTGCGTCTAGCCCAGACCCTCAAGGCCCACGCGGCACCCGACCGGCTGCTGCTGGTGGATTGCCTCACGCTCTGGCTTTCCAATCTCATCTTCCAGGGCAACGCCGCGCGACAAGCAGAAGCCGGCCACGCCGTGGATTGCCCATTGCTCGCCGCAGAGACCGCCGCCCTGATCGAAGTCCTCCCCTCCCTACCGGGGCGCGTGATTCTGGTGAGTAATGAAGTGGGCCTCGGCATCATCCCGATGGGAGCCTTGACACGCCTCTATGTGGACGAAGCCGGGCGCCTCAATCAACGGGTGGCGCAAGTGGCGGATCGAGTCACCTTCGTCGCCGCAGGCCTGCCCTTGGAACTCAAGCCCGCTCGCACCTAAGCGCCTAATAGCCGTCCGCTCAGGGTTGCGTGGCCACCAGATAGCCCGCCAAAACCAAGCCAAGGGCGCCTATCAGCAGTGATAGGGACAAAGCAAAGGCTCTGGAATAAGCGGGCGGAAGATCACCTGGGGACAGGGTGGCGACGAAACGTCCATGCTGAATGGCGGCAGCCACGATAGCCAGGGAGCCAAGGACAACGAAAGCTACCCCGAGGGCAGCGGACCAGGAGGAAGAATGAACGCTGCTTCCTTGGGACTGGGCCGCCAACAGGCGGATGAAGAGGCCGAAACGGGATACGACAAAGCCAAGCCCAATAAGGGCAAGCCCCGTGCGCAGCCACGCCAGTAACGTCCTTTCAGCAGCAAAGAACACCCGAGGATCGGATTCGGAGATGGGCATCATGACCTCCCGTCGCGACGAGGAGGCGTCACTTTACCGTGGCGTGCGACCGCGAGCATGGTGAGATGCCCGAGGCGGCCCCGCCGATCAAGCCACGCGAAAATGGCCGATGGTCTGCTGCAAGGACATAGCCATTTGCTCTAGGTGATGGGCGGCAGAGGAAGTCTCGTTAACCGCGGCGCTGTTTTCTTCCGTCATCTGGGCAATGGTTTCCACGTTGCGGGCAATGTCGGCACTGGCGCTGCTCTGCTCGCGCAGGGAATGGGAAATGTCACCTACCACTTCCACCACGCGACTCGCTTGCGCAGCGATTTCGACGATGGAACTTCCCGCCTCGTTGGCCAACACGACGCCCCGATTCGCCTGTTCCACGCCGCTTTCCATACTGGTCACGGCACGGCGGGTGCCTTCCTGGATATGCTGAATCATGGAGGCAATTTCATGCGTGGACTGGGCCGTACGCTCAGACAACTTGCGTACCTCGTCTGCAACCACCGCAAAGCCGCGCCCGGATTCCCCGGCGCGGGCGGCTTCGATGGCCGCATTGAGCGCAAGTAGATTGGTCTGGTCGGCGATGTCCTCAATCACGTTGACGATGGCGGAGATACTGTCCGACTGCTGTTCCAGCACCCGGATGATCTCGGACGATGCCGTCACGGAATTCTCGATGGCAAGCATTTCGCTCGACGCACGCTCGATCACCGCGCTGCCCTGTTGGGAGAGGTCGCCGGAACGGGTGGAGATACGCGCCGCCTCGCCAGCCCGTTCCGCCACCTGGTCGATGCTTACCGTCAGTTCTTCCACGGAGGCAGCCATGGAGGCCGCCGCCACAGACTGATGCTTGGAGCTTTCTGCCACTTGATTGGAAGAGACGGCGAGTTGCTCTGCGGTGCTGGAAACCCGTTCGGCTTCATCCTGGATCGTACGCACGGTTTCCGTCAGTTTGTCCTGCATCTCCCGCATGGCAGCCAACATGCTCACCGTGTCGCCGGGGCGTACCGGCACCGGATGGGTCAGATCGCCGGCTGCGATAGCGTGGGCGATTTCCGCCGCAACATTAGGCTCGCCGCCCAACTGCCGCAAGATATTGCGAATGGTGAGCGTCGCCACGGTACCGGCCACGCCCAGCAGAATCGCCGCTGCCACCACCATGGCCCACACGGCCCGCTGATATTCCGCTTCCGCCTCATCCACGGACTCATCGATCAATGAGGTCTGAAACTTGGTTACCTCTTCCAACGCAGCAAAGAAGTTCCTCTGGGCTGACCGGATATCAGTGAATAGCACCGACAAGGCTTCGTCCTTCCTGCCTTCCTTGGTCAAGGCCAGCATCTTGTCCACACCGGCGCCATAAGGCTTGCGCGCCTCGATCACGGCGCGCACCAGCGTCTGTCCTTTTTCGGACTTCACCGCCTCACTTAGACGCTCCAGGTTATCGGTCACGGCCTTGCGTGATGCCACGAGGGTTTCCAGTTCCCTATTGACCTCGTCAGGGCGAGCCAGAAGCACATTCCGCATGGAACGCGCTGTCTGATTGGATGCGTCATGGACTGCCTTGACCATCAGGATCTTGGGCACCCTATCCTTGGCCAACACATCCATCTCCGCCTTCAGAGAGGAAAGTTTCAGATAAGACAGCGCAATGCTGATCACCAGGCCTAGCCCAAGAAGGGCGAACACACCACCCAGCCGCTGAGCGACCGTCAATTTTTTGAACATGTTTTTGCTCGTAGCAGAAAGAGAAGAAGAAAGCGGCCAAGGGCATTCACGCTTTCCACGAGGCGTAGCCGGATATAACTAACGCATTAACAACACAGCGCCATGCGATTGATCTATAAGACCAACCTTACTTTTGTTAAGTAAATGATTATATTCAAATGCTCACACATACTCTGTGAGAACTACCGCACATGTGACCGGGTTTACCTCGACCTTCGGTTATCATGACAACGGACTATTTTGGGAAGACGGCAGATGGCGAAGCAGACGCTGTATGGAATCCTCGGCATTGGGGCCGATGCCACGATGGAAGAAATCCTGCATGCCTACGAGCAGCAGAAGCAGGCATTGGAACGGTGCGCCAGCACGGAAGAACGGCGCAATGGTCTGGCCTTCAATGAATACGCAAAAGAACACCTGACCGACCCTCGCAAGCGCGCCCTCTATGACCGCAAGCTGCAAGAAGCAGCCGCCATCGAGATTCACGAGGCAAGCACCGCTATCCCCAGCACGCCACAAGGCTCTGGCTCATCCGCCCTGCTGCGCCTGATGCTGCTCGCGGCCTTGTCCGGCGGTCTGATCTACGCCTGGAAGCACTATCGGGAACAGCCTTCGCCCCCGCCCGTTCCAGCGCCGCCGCAACTTGCCCAAGCACCGGCTCAGCCGGATGCCGGCAACGAAGTTGGCGAGGGCTTGGTGTTCGAGCCTGCCACCTCCAGCAACGCGCCAAGCAGAACTGCCGCCACGGCGCCCGCAGCTACCGTTCCAAAGCAAACGTACGAAGTGCAATCCACCGCCGTGGATGCCGATCTGGTCAAAAAACTGGTGTGGTCGGTCTATGCCGTCGTCGGGACGAAAGGCTTCGGCACAGGCGTCATGGTGGACAGCGAACGACTACTCACCAACTGCCACGTCATCGCTGGCAATGCCCGCTTCGGCAAGATGTACGCGATCAACGCCATCACCCACGACAAGGCAGAAATCACCGAAGTCGCCTATCTGGATCACCAGGATGCCTGCCTGATCCGGGCACCGGGACTCACTGGGCAGGCAGTCACCATCAACAACTTCGCCCAGATGTCGTCCGAGGTCAAAACCCACAACATCGGCTTCGCCCGAGGCAACCTAATTTCATCGGAAGGCAACTTCCGTGGCTGGGCCTATCGCTTCGGCCAGAAGTTCCTGGTCTCCAGCAACTTCTGCGACCACGGCGTCTCCGGCGGCCCCCTGGTGGACGACGAAGGCCGCCTGCTGGGCCTCACCACCGGCGGCCCGGCTGATCGCTCCTACTGCCTCTCGGTGACAGCCGACACCATCAGCGCGTTGAAGTTTGAAACGTCCCGCCCCATCGGCGAATTCCCGGATAACTACACGTCGAATGTGTCGCGTCGGTCGTAGTTAGGAAAGCAGCGAATAGCCGTCATTCCGGCGGAAGTGCCCCGATAGAAGTGTCCTCGGAGTGCCGGAATCCAGGGGTTCTTGCGACCACTCCTGGACCCCGGCCTTCGCCGGGGTGACGGCGTCACTTCCGATTTCAACGTCGCGATATCTATTCCGGACAGCAGTGCGCATCTACCGGAATGACGGACGAAGCCCCTTCGGTGCTTCCTTAGAGGCCCAGCCTCTCCCAATCCATCGCCTGTTCCACCGCATCCGCGAGTCGATCCAGATCGGCTTCGCGGCGGGCGGTGAAGTCCACGGTCGCCGCATCCTTCACGCCAGCCCAGGCGAGCAGGGCCGTGAGCGCTTGGGGGTGATCGAACAAGCCATGGCAATAGCTGGCGAGGATTTGGCTATCGGCGGAGATGGCGCCTTCGTCACGAATGCCTTGCTCGTCGCTGAGACGAACGGCCGGACGGGCGAGGGCAGGGCCGGCAGTGACGCCCATGTGGATTTCGTAGCCGGTCATGGCGGGATGCGCGGCTTGCGCTTGTTCGGTATTAGTGACCCGCGTCAAACCCATCCCCGGCCCGCCCCTTGTCAGGGGAGGGAGGTGAAGCGTGCCGCTCACGTTGCGTAGTTGCTTCTCTGCCTCAAGCGTCGTTTCGCAATCCAGCAGACCCAGGCCGGGGATGCTGCGCGGCGTGCCTTCCAGCCCTTGCGGGTCGTGCAGGGCTCGGCCCAGCATCTGGTAACCGCCGCAGAGGCCGATCACCTTGCCGCCGTAGCGCAGATGGCGGGCGATAGCGTCGGCATGGCCCTGGCTGCGCAGCCACTCCAGGTCCGCCTGCACGGCCTTGGAGCCGGGCAGCACAATCAGGTCGCAGGTCGGAATCGGCTGGTTCGGCCCCACCCAAGAGAAATCCACCTCGGGATGGAGGCGTAGCGGGTCCAGGTCGTTGTGGTTGGAACAACGCGGATAGGCGATGGCCACGGCCTTGAGGCGGGCCGAGGGCTTGGCCTCCATGTCGGTGGCGATGGCGTCCTCGGCATCGAGGAAGAGGCCGTGCAGATAGGGCAGCACTGCGAGAACGGGCTTGCCGGTGCGTTCCTCCAGCCAGCGCAGGCCGGGTTCCAGCAGGCCGATGTCGCCGCGAAAACGATTGATGACAAACCCCTTCACGCGCGCTTGCTCGCTGGGCGACAGCAACTCCAAGGTGCCCACCAGATGGGCGAAGACGCCACCCCGGTCGATGTCGGCCACCAGGATTACCGGCACATCGGCGAGTTCAGCGAAGCCCATGTTGGCGATGTCCCGGTCGCGCAGATTGATTTCGGCAGGGCTGCCGGCCCCTTCCACCACCACGCAATCGAACTCGTCGGTGAGACGCTTCCAGCTTTGCATCACCGCTTCCATGGCGAAGGGTTTGTAGTCGTGATACGCCCGCGCATTCAGGTCGGTGACGGCCCTGCCATGGACGATCACCTGGGCGCGGCGGTCGGTGGTGGGTTTCAGCAGCACCGGGTTGAAATCGATACGCGGCGCAATACCCGCAGCCAGGGCTTGCAACGCCTGGGCACGACCGATCTCGCCGCCATCTTCGGTGACGGCGGAGTTGAGGGCCATGTTCTGGGGCTTGAAGGGCGCCACCTTGACGCCCCGGCGCTTGAAGATGCGGCACAGGGCCGCCGCCAGCACGCTCTTGCCCGCATCGGAAGTGCATCCCTGAACCATAAGGGTGGCTTTGCCACCCTTATGGAAAAACTTTGGACTTCCCCTCCCAGCCTCCCCCTCCTGGAGGGGATGCGCAGGCGCATCCCTGCGGGGAACTTGAATGCCCCCCCTCCCAACCTCCCCCTCCTGGAGGGGGAGGTGACTGATTTGATCCGCGCGCGCTGCGGATGAGTTACTGGGGGAATCTGCTGTCACATTCCTGTCAGACGTATTTTTGGTCTCAGCCATCGTTACAATCGAGGGTTTTGCATCGGGCGATTATCGCACCCGCTTTTGGGTGGCCCAGTTTCATGAGACCTGCCGACACTTTTACTGCCCACGATGTAGAGCAATGGTTATCCACGAAAGAGGTGGACAAGGGCCGAGCCTACATCCCTGACGTCAGTCAGCTTCGCATCGGCGACACCGATATCCGCGCAAACGTACAGGGCACGGCGACCAAGCCGTACCGGGTACTCATCCAGCTCGATACGGACAATCCCCATGGCTATCCGCGCAAACTGAATTGCAGCTGCCCCGTGGGCTCCGCCTGCAAGCACACCGCCGCCACCCTGCTGGCCGTGCTCGAACAAAGGGAACAGCCGCAGCCGGAACCCGCCGCACCCAGCGGCGGCGGCTGGATGGATGCACTGCGTCTGCTCTCCGGCGCCCCTGCCGCCGCACCCACGCCCGAGAAACGCGGCTTTCGTCTGCTCTGGCAACTGTCTGAAGGCGCGGCCGGCGATTTCCGTCTGTCCTGCTTCAAGGGCCGCTTCGCCGCTTCCACCCGTCCCACCGGCGCCCTTTCGCCCTGGATGAATTTCGAGCAGGCGGTGAACACGCCGCCCCAGTTCATGGACGAGGACGACCTGTTCGCCATTCGTCTGCTCCTGGCCCAGAACAAGCGCCCCCGTGGCGTCCGCAGCGATCTTTCGGTCATCGGCCCCCACGGCGGCGACGTGCTGCTGCGCCTGGCTGCCACGGGCCGCCTCTATGCTGGCCCACGCCCCCTTACCCCGCTGGAGTCGGGTGTGCCGCGCAGTTCGCGCATCGTCTGGAACCAGGACGACACCAACCATTTCCACGCTGGCGCAGTGTGCGAGCCACCGCCGGGCTGGGTGATTCCGGTGACGCCGCCCCTCTACGCCGACACGGCCCTGGGCGAAGTCGGCCAACTGCAATTCGACATTGCGCCAGCCACCGTGGCCCGCATCCTGTCCATGCCGCCCATGTCCGAAGCCGAGGCCCGCCTGGCCGCCACCGTGCTAGCCGAAGCGGCCCCCGGCATCGAGCCACCGCCGCTGCGTCCCGCACGGGAACTGGTAGCGCCCATGGAAGCTGTGCTGAGTCTCGACACGGTGCGCATCCCCCTGCTCCACCACCTCTACGACTATCCCAGCCTGCAAGTGAACGTGCAGCTCGACTTCGCCCGCCTGCAATTCCGCTACGACGGCGCCCTGCTGCCAAGGGATCCGGCCCAAGTCTTCGCACGCCTGCCCGACGGCGAAATGGTGCGCGTCCAGCGTGACGTAGCCGCAGAAGCCGCAGCGCTGGAATTGGTCGGAAGCCTGGGCCTCAAGCCCATTCCTGCCGGCAGCCTCCATCTCTCCCAGCCCGCCGAATTCGACCCGAACACAGCCCTCGTGCTGGGAAACGAACAGGCCTGGGCCGACTTCATGGTGACGGCCATCCCCCGCCTTCAGGACGAAGACGAGTGGGAAGTACTGATCCCTGCCCAGTTCCGCCATCACGCCCTGGCCGTGGATGCCTGGGAAGCGGACTTCGACGAAGACGCCGCCGGCTGGTTCAACTTCAACATGGGCGTCGTAGTAGAAGGCCGCCGCCTGCCTCTCGCGCCGCTGCTGGCCGACCTGTTCCAGCGCGACAACCGCTGGCTGGAAGCCCTGGAGCTGGCCCACATCGACGACGCCGAGAACGTCCATCTGGTGACGCCGGAAGGCCAGCGCATCCGCGTGCCCGCCGCGCGACTCAAGCCCCTGGCCCGCACCTTGATCGATCTCTTCATCGGTCGCGGCAACCCTAGCGACATCGCATCGGGCAAGTTGCGCCTGTCGCGCCTGGACGCACCGCGTCTGGCCGCCCTGGCCGGCCCCGGCTGGAACACTCAGGGCCTGGACGCCGTGCAACGTGCGGCAGAAAAACTCGCCGCTCTGGCCGACGCCAAAGGCGTGGAACCCGTGGCACCGCCCGAAGGCTTTGCCCTGGAGTTGCGTCCCTACCAGCTCGAAGGCCTAGCTTGGCTGCAATACCTGCGCGAACACGATCTGGCCGGCATCCTTGCCGACGACATGGGCCTGGGCAAAACCGCCCAAGCCCTCGCCCACCTGCTGCTCGAAAAACAGGCAGGCCGCCTCGGCCCCTGCGAACGTCGCCGCAAGAACGGCCCCCTGCCAGCCCTGGTGGTGCTACCCACTTCCCTGCTCTTCAACTGGAAGGCAGAAGCCGCGCGCTTTGCGCCTCAGCTCTCCCTGCTCTCCCTCCATGGCAAGGAGCGGGTGGATCACTTCGCCGAAATTCCCAATCACGACGTAGTGCTCACCACCTATCCGCTGTTGTGGCGTGATGCGGAGATTCTGAATCGCTACGAATACCACCTGCTGTTGCTGGACGAAGCGCAGACGGTGAAGAACTCCGCCAGCCAAGGCGCCGCTGTGATTCGCGCCCTGCGCGCACGCCATCGCGTCTGCCTGACGGGGACGCCGCTGGAAAACCACCTGGGCGAGTTGTGGTCCCAGTTCGACTTCCTGCTGCCCGGCTTCCTCGGTGACGCCAAGAATTTCTCCCGCACCTGGCGCACGCCCATCGAAAAGCACGGCGATACCCTGCGCCGCGACCTGCTCGCGCGCCGCATCCGGCCCTTTGTTCTGCGTCGTCGCAAGGAAGACGTAGCCAAGGAACTGCCGCCCAAGAACATCATCGTCCGCACGGTGGAATTGGCCGGCGGCCAGCGCGATTTGTACGAAACGGTGCGTGCCGCCATGGACGCCCGCGTACGCCAGGAGATCGCCGCTCACGGCTTTGCCCGCAGCCACATCGTGATCCTCGACGCCCTGCTCAAGCTGCGTCAGGTCTGCTGCGACCCGCGCCTGGTACAAACGCCCACGGCGCAACGGGTACAGGAGCGGGCCAAGCTGGACATGCTGATGACCATGCTGCCGGAACTGGTGGACGAAGGCCGGCGCATCCTGCTCTTCTCCCAGTTCACCTCCATGCTGGCGCTGATTGAAGCAGAGCTGAATGCCATCGGTCTCAAGTACGTGATCCTCACCGGCAGCACCAAGGACCGGGAAACACCGATCCGCGAATTCCAGGACGGTCAGGTTCCCATCTTCCTCATCAGCCTCAAGGCGGGTGGCGTGGGTCTCAACCTCACCGCTGCCGACACGGTGATCCACTACGACCCCTGGTGGAATCCCGCCGTGGAAAACCAGGCCACCGACCGCGCCCACCGCATTGGCCAGACCAAGCACGTGTTCGTCTACAAGCTCGTGGCGGCGGGCAGCATTGAGGAAAAGATTCTGGCCTTGCAAGAACAGAAGTCCCAGCTTGCCGCCGGCATTCTTTCCGACGACAAATCCGGCGACACCAAATTCTCCGAAGCGGATTTGAGCGCGCTGCTGGCGCCCTTGCCGGTGAGTCGATGAGGATTCGACAACGCTCAAACCCCACTACGAAGCTCCGTCATTCCGGCGAACGCCGGAATCCAGGGGTTCTTGCTGCCCTTCCTGGATCCCGGCGTTCGCCGGGATGACGGAGAGCCAAATGGGGCGTTTCCCTATTTTTGCGATTGCCCTCCCACAAAAGCCATGAGCGCCGCACTCCCCCTCGCCACAGCAGCCATCGCCGGCGTTCTGCTGGATCGTCTGCTGGGCGAGCCGCGCCGCTGGCATCCTCTGGTGGGTTTCGGCGTTTGCGTGGATGCGGTGGAAAGGCTGTTGCGCCAAGGCGCACCGGGCGGCGCCGTCGCCAACCGGCTGCGCGGCCTGATCGCCTGGGCGCTGTTGGTGCTACCGCTGGTGGCCCTTGCTCACTGGCTTCCGCAATGGCTTGGAACTTCCTTCGGCATGGCAGCCGAAGCTTTCCTGCTCTACCTCGCCATCGGCGCGCGCAGTCTTGAAGAACACGCCCAGGCCGTCGCCAAGCCGCTGCTGGCGGGCGATTTGGCCGAAGCCCGCCGCCGCGTGGGCTGGATGGTTTCCCGCGACACTTCGGTGCTGGACGAAGAGGGCGTCTCCAAGGCCGCCGTCGAGTCGGTGCTGGAAAACGGCAACGACGCCATCTTCGGCACCCTGTTCTGGTTCTTTGTCGCCGGCGGCGCGGGGGCCGTGTTGTTCCGCCTCGCCAACACCCTGGACGCCATGTGGGGCTACAAAGACGAGCGCCGCATCTATTTCGGTTGGGCCGCAGCGCGGTTGGACGACTTGCTCAACCTGATCCCCGCCCGGCTCACGGCCCTCACCTACGCTTTGCTCGGCAAGACCGGCACCGCCCTGCGCTGCTGGGGTAGCCAAAGCGGCACCTGGAGCAGTCCCAACGCCGGCCCCGTCATGTCCGCCGGCGCAGGCGCCCTGAGCCTTCGCCTGGGCGGCGGCGCCATCTATCACGGCCAGTGGGAGGAACGTCCCGCCCTCGGCGAAGGTGATGCGCCCAGAGCCGCCGATATCCTGCGTGCCGCCGATCTTGTTCAACGCGGCCTGTGGCTGTGGCTGGTGCTGTTCGGCCTAGTCGCCGCACTTCTCGGAGTTCTCCCATGATCGAACACGGCGGCAAGTTGCGCACAGCATCGGAGCGCTGGGGCATTCCCCTCGGCGACTGGCTCGATCTTTCCACCGGCATCGCCCCCTGGTCCTACCCCGTGCCGCCGATTCCCGCCGAATGCTGGCAGCGTCTGCCGGAAGAGGACGACGGCCTGGAAGCCGCAGCCTGCGCTTATTACGGCGTGTCGCACCTACTGCCCCTGCCCGGATCGCAAGCCGCCATTCAGGCCTTGCCGCGCCTGCGCTGCAAGCGCCACGGTGCCGGCATCGCCGCCGTACTCAACCCGGCCTACGGCGAATACGCGCCCGCCTGGAAAGCCGCCGGCCACGAGCTGCGGCCCTTCGCTGCCGACGCGCTGATGCAGGCCGCCGACAGCGCCGACGTGGTGATGCTCGCCAACCCCAACAACCCGGATGGCCGTCGCTTCTCCGCGGACGACCTGCTGGAAGCCGCACGCCGTCTGCATTTGCGCGAAGGTTGGTTGATCGTTGATGAAGCTTTCGGCGATGGTGAAACGAGTCCTTGCCTAGCGCCTTTCGCCGGCACCAAGGCTGCGCCCAACCTCCTTGTGCTGCGCTCCGTGGGCAAATTTTTCGGCCTCGCCGGTGCGCGGGTAGGCTTCTGCGTCGCGACCGAATCGCTTCTGGCGGACTTGCACGAATTGATCGGCCCCTGGGCCGTACCCCATCCGGCACGCTTCGCCGTCCAAGCCGCGCTCGCCGACACCGCTTGGCAAGCCGCACAGCGCCTACGTTTGCAGGAAGCGGGAACCCGGCTCGCAAGCCTGTTGAAGCAAAGGGGATGGGGCGAACCGGCAGGCACCGGCCTGTTCCAGACCATCTTCACGCCCGATGCGGAATCAATCTACGAGTACTTCGCCCAGCAAGGCATCCTGCTACGGCACTTCCCCCAATGGTCGGCGCTGCGCTTCGGGCTGCCTGCCGATGAGGCAGGCTGGGCCCGACTGGCGCGGGCACGGGCAGCCTAGCGGCTACTCACCGTGGCCGATTGTGTTCACATCTCGGAATTGGATGTGACCGTGGATAGGCGAATGTTGTGCGATACGCGCTACTTTCTTCGGAGCGCTTTCGCTGGGGCGACCACTTCAAACATTTGCGGGCCAAATCAATAGTCACTTTGGAGCCAATTTTCGATGCGCACCACCCCGGTTGCTGGGTCATAAGTCGATTCACAATCCTGTACGGACTCGTAGTACAGGAGTGAAGCATGCCTTGCCGCACAGCGCCCCCCCGCGCGTCTACAAACACTGCTTGGTTTGCTCAACCTCCTGAGGCGGTACTTTCGTCACTCGATACCACGGAAGGCGGCCTCAATTTCGAGGAGTCCAGACGACGCCTAGCAGCCCATGGTTTGAATCAGTTGGCAGTCAAGCGGGGGCGATCCCGGCTGGCGACGTTCCTGGAGCAATTCAAGAGCCCCCTGATCTTCATCTTGCTGGCTGCGGCAGTGATCGCGTTCTTCATGGACAAAGGGCTTGATGTGTACGTGATCCTGGCCATCGTATTCATCAACGCCACACTCGGCTATGTGCTGGAGCGACGCGCCGCAGGGGCGATCGCGGCGCTTCAGCGGCTAACGAGCCCGCGTGCGCGGGTCATGCGAGCCGACCGGGTGGAAGACATCCCGGCGAGCGAAGTCGTCGTCGGCGATGTCCTGCTGCTGGAGTCCGGTGACCGCGTGGCCGCCGATGCGCGGATCATCCACGCAAGCGAACTGACCATCGCCGAGGCGGAATTGACGGGCGAGTCGCTGCCGGTACCCAAGAACAGCAGGGCCATTGAGGCGCAAACCCATCTGCCGCTGGGCGACCAGGTCAACATGGCATTCATGAGCACGGCTGTGGTGTCCGGTCGCGGGCGGGCCGTCGTGGTGGCGACAGGTATGTCCACCCAGGTGGGCAAGATCGCTTCCGATGTGGCCGAAGCCAGCACGGAGACGCCGGTGCAGCGCAAGCTGGCCGATTTTGGTCGCCGGCTCGGCATCGTCATCGTGGTGATCATCGGCACGATGCTGGCGCTTGGCGTGGCGCTCGGCCATCCGTTTGCAGAAATGTTCTATGTGGCGATCAGCCTGGCGGTAGCGGCCATCCCGGAAGGCTTGCCGATTGTGGTGTCGGTGCTGTTTGCCATCGGCGTCACTCGCATGGCCAAGCGGAAGGCGATGATACGCAGGCTACCGGCAGTCGAGGGTTTGGGCAGCGCCACCATCATTTGCTCGGACAAGACCGGCACACTGACACGCAATGCGATGACCGTCGAGCAAGTCGGCGTGGGTAGCCAGATCCTTGTCGTAGAAGGCGCAGGCTACGAGCCGAGTGGCCGCGTGCTGGCCGACGGAGTTCCTGTGACTGCCAAGCAAGCGCGCGGGTTGTACTGGCTTGCCGCCTGCGCCCGGCTCTGCAACGACTCCGTCCTGGAGCAAGCCGAAGGCGAGTGGAAAATATTGGGTGATCCGACGGAAGGCGCATTACGGGTGCTCTCGGCAAAGCTGCAATTCCAGGAAGACTGGGATCGCATCGACGAAATCCCCTTCAGCTCCGAGCGCAAATGGATGGCAACGCTCAACCGCGCGCCCGATGGTGAGCTTGTGGTGTTCGTAAAGGGCGCGCTCGAGCGGCTCTTGCCGATGGCGAGCCACTACCAGGTGATCGACGGTACGACTCTGGAGTTCGACGAGCAGGCGCGTTCCGGCCTGCTCAATGCGGCACACGGCATGGCTGATCAGGCGATGCGCACACTGGCGCTGGGCGTGGTGCGCGCCGTGGATCATGCCGGGGTGCTGTCCGCCGACTATCTGCACGGAAGGCTTGTACTCGCCGGGCTTGTCGGAATGATCGATCCCCTGCGTCCCGAAGCCATTCCCGCCGTCCACGCCTGCCAGTCCGCCGGTATCCAGGTCGCCATGATTACAGGCGATCACCGTGCAACGGCAACGGCCATTGCACGTCAATTGGGCATCCTGCGCGAGAACCAGATCGTGACGGAAGCGGCCGACCTGGAGGCGATGACGGACGACGACCTTGACAAAATCGTCCAGCGGGCTGCTGTCTATGCCCGCGTCAGCCCCTCGCACAAAATGCGCATTGTGAAAGCGCTTCAACGCAACGGGGCCATCGTGGCAATGACGGGGGACGGCGTGAATGACGCGCCAGCCCTGTCCCAAGCAGATATCGGCATCGCCATGGGCATCGCCGGCACCGAAGTCGCCAAAGGCGCGGCAGACATGGTGCTTGCCGACGATAACTTCTCCACCATCGTCGCCGCCGTGGAAGAAGGGCGCGCAATCTCCGACAACCTGCGCAAGGTGGCGGAATATCTGACAGCGACTTGCATTGGCAACATTGCGACTATCGCTGGCTCCATTGCGCTCGGTTTGCCGCTGCCGCTCACCGCCGTGATGCTGCTATGGATCAATCTGGTCGCAACAGGCGTGTGCGACAAACCCTTGGCCCTGGAACAAGGTGATCCCGACCTGATGAACCGCCCGCCGCGCGCGCCGGGCGATCCCCTCATCTCCCGTTCCGCTTTCGGGCGGCTGATGTGCATGGGCCTTGGCATGGCTCTGGGCACACTGGCCGTATTCGCCTGGGAACTGTCAATTGGGACGCCGATCGAGCATGCGCGAACCGAGGCCTTCACGGTCAATGCCACCTTTCAGGTCTTCAGCGCGTTCGCCTTTCGTTCGGCCGAACGCCCCGTGTATCAGTTGCGGTCCAATCGATGGCTCTACGGCGCAGCGCTGGTCGCGATTCTTGTCCAGTTGCTGGCCGTCTATTGGATGCCGCTCCAGCAACTGCTCGGAACCGTGCCGCTCGCCCCTTGGGAGTTCAGCGTGGCGGTGGCCGAAGGCTTGATCCTGCTGCTGGCGGCGGAGATTTACAAGATCGTGCGCTGGCATTTGCGCCGCACCGAAAAGCCGGCGACATGATTGGCGAAACAGCCGCGGCTGTCGCCGGCAGCCTGGTGCTCGCAGGTGCCCACGCTCTTGCGCCGGCCATCGGCCGCCTGCCGGAAAGATATGTTGCATCGCTGGACAGCTTCAGCGGCGGAGCCGGTCTTGCGTATGTGTCTCTGTATTTGCTATTTGATCTCACCAAGTACGGCGCCCCCAAGATCCACGCCTTGTTGCCGCTTGGCCCCGAACCGCTGGAGACCCTCTTCCTCTTACTGTTGGTCGCCTTGACAACAATGTATTTGCTGCAAGTGCATTTGGCGAAAACTCCCAGCCTGCAAGATGACTACGTGGGCTACGCCACATTGTTCCTTGTCTATAACTTTCTCGCCGGCGCCGCCGTAGTCGAGGAAGCCCACGCAGGCCCGCTGAACCTGGGCTTTTACGTCACGGCACTGGGTCTCCATCTGCTCTTCAACGACCGTTTCTTGCTGCACCTGTGCTCAGGGGCACACCATTGGCGCTGGCGTGTCTCGTTGGCCGCAATGCCGCTCATGGGCTGCGCACTGGCCGCCAGCTTCGCGCTGCCAGAAGGGGTGCTGTACGGAATACTTGCCTTGATTGCTGGCAGCACGGTCATTAACGTCGTGCGCCATGAATTACCAAACCCACGAGATTTTAGGTCGGCCGCATTCGTCGCGGGCGTCGTCATCTATGCTGCAATCATTATTGCAACATGGCGGCTCTAAACAAGGCTCCCTCGTTTGGTTAGAGTCCATAGGCTTGGTTGAAGGTGGTGCCGGACAATTTCATTCACCCGTTGTTCCTGGCAATGTCACAGACCGGGGACTGCGTTCAAGTTTGCCGCCGAATGGCTACCGTGGGCTCGCATCCCCAATCCATGGCCGAATCAACGGATTGTCGCCACTCTCCCAAGACGCCAACGGGCGGCCTGAATCCGGCCGATGTCCAACCGCCACGCGATGTCACGATCCCCCACGCCTTCACCGGCGAGCGGGACAATGCGCGCCCGCCTCGCGGCTCCGACATCAATCGCCGAGGATCTGACCATGCTCTCCCGCATTGATCGTAGGTTCCCGCTCCTGTTGAACGGGAAGCTCGGTTACGCCACTTCCCGCCGCAGCCGCGCTTCGCGCTTGGCTTTGCGGCTTTCGTAGATGCGCAGCGCCTGATAGGTGCCGACGCCGAGCAGCCCCATGCCGAGTATGAAGGCGCCATAGGCGATGGGCCAGGGCGTGCCGGCGGTCATCATCGAGAACTCGGACATGCCGCCGATACCGGCGACGATGTTGATGGGCATGAACACCACGGAGATGGTGGTCAGCTTATTCACGCGCTGGTTCTGGTTGATGTTGATGAAGCCGACGGTGGCGTCCATCAGGAAGTTGATCTTGCCGAAGAGGAAGGTGGTGTGGCCGTCCAGGGATTCGATGTCGCGCAGAATCTGGCGCGCGTCTTCCTGCTGGCTGCCGCCCAGGAACTTGCCTCGGGTGAGGAAGGACACGGCGCGGCGGGTGTCCATCACGTTGCGACGGATGCGCCCGTTCAAGTCTTCGGCGCGGGCGATCTCGGCCAGGATGTTGGCAGCGTCTTCGTCGCTCACTCGGGTGCCAAGCACGTGCTTGCCGGCTTTTTCCAGATCGGCGTACACGTCCTCCAGGGCATCGGCGGAGTATTCCGCGTCGGCGGCGTAGAGGTCGAGCAGAACGTCCTTGCCGTCATTCACATAGCCGGGCTGGGTGCGAGCGCGCAGGCGCTGCAAGCGAAACACGGGCAGTTCTTCCTTACGCACCGAGAACAGGATGTCCTTGTGCAGGATGAAGGCCACGGCCACGTTGCGGGACTCTTCGTCCAGGTCCAGCAGGAAGTCCGAGTGCAGATGCACTTCGCCGTTGTCTTCCACGTAGAAGCGGGCGGAGGCTTCCAGGTCGGTGAGTTCGTCCGGGTCGGGCAGGTCGAGACCGAAGTGGGCGCCTACCCAGGCGCGCACCTTTTCGGTGGGGGCCACCAAGTCCACCCAGATGGGACGCACGTTGGCGAGGTCTTCCCGGTTATCCACGGGGATCTGGCGCAGGCGACCGTTGTGCAGTTCAAAAGCGTTGAGCATGATCTTGTGGCTCGTGATGGGGCGCGCTTCAATCAGCGGCTCCCGGATTTCATCGGGCAGGCGTTCGAGAATGTCGTCGCACTGCTCTTCCTTGATCTGTCCCCAGACGATCAAGCGTCCCTCGTCATCCAGAGCTTCCAGCACGTCGGCAATGACTGCCGCATCAACCCGCTCCAGCGCCTGACGCAGCTCCACCAAATGCTGTGAATGGACCAAGTTCTCCACTAGGTCGCGGCGTGGCATCTCTTGTTTGTGGACCAGGTCTTCCACCCGCTTTTGCCTCGCCAGCAAAGACTGGACGACGCGCAGCACACCGTGCACGTCATGGGCGGCGGCATGTTCGATGTTGAAACCGGGACTTTCTTTAGGCGCGGCGGTGTCGGTCATGACGGCACTCCGTGAGGGTGCCGAATTGTAGCGGCGCGGCAGGCCATGGGAAGACAGCATCTCCGTTTCTTTTAAGAATTTCTTACATATCCCCAATCACCTTCCGCTCTGCTCGTCAGGCAACAGAAGGCGGCCACCTTGTACCTTCCCGGCCCTACCTATGAAGCCCACCATCCGCCACCCCCTTGCCGCCGCAGGCCATGCCCTCCTGGTGTTTTCCACCTTGATCGCAGGATGCGCCGTCGGCCCCGATTTCCATCGACCGGAAGCCCCCGATGCCCAGGGCTACACGGTGGCGCCCCTGCGTCCGCAGACTGCCGCCGACGCGCCCGGCGGCGCGGCCCAGCGCTTCGTCTCCGGCCAGGACGTTTCCGCCCGCTGGTGGCAAGCCTTCCAGTCGCCCCCGTTGGACGCCTTGATTGATCGGGCCCTGAAGGCCAGCCCCAACATCGATGCCGCCCGCGCCACCCTGGCCCAGGCGCAGGAACTGGTCTATGCCCAGCGGGGCTTCTTCTTCCCCAATGCACAGATCGGCTATTCACCCAGTCGCACCAAGGCTTCCGGCAACACGGCTGGAGCCAACGCGCCGGGCATCCAAGGCGACGGCACGGTGATCGGCCCATCCGCACCGGCCGCGCCGGTGCTCTACAACTTCCACACGGCCCAGCTCACCGTGGGTTTCGTGCCCGACGTGCTGGGCGGCAACCGCCGCGCGGTGGAATCCCTGCAAGCCCAGGCCGACGCCCAAGGCTTTGCCCTGGAAGCGGCCCGAGTCACTCTCGCCACCAACCTCACCGCCGCCGCGATTCAAGAAGCGTCCCTGCGCGCCCAGCTCGACGCGGTGAAGCGCATGGTCGCCATCAACACCCGCGGCCTGGAAATCCTCAAGCGTCAGCAGCAGGCCGGCTATGCCAGCGGCCTCGACGTGGCAACCCAGGAAACCGCCCTGGCCCAGGCCGAACAGGCACTGCCGCCTTTGACCCGGCAACTGGAGCAGACCCGCGACCTGATTCGCGTGCTGGCGGGCAACCGCCCCGATCAGGACGTGGCCGAGACCTTCACCCTCGCCAGCCTGCACCTGCCCGAGACCCTGCCCCTCAGCCTGCCTTCGCAACTGGTGCAACAGCGGCCCGACGTGCGAGCGGCGGAAGCACAGCTCCATGCGGCCACCGCATCGGTGGGCGTCGCCATCGCCAACCGCCTGCCCCAGTTGTCCCTCACCGCCACCATGGGCGGCGAGGCCGCTCACCTGGACCAGATGTTCAAGGACAGCGGCAAGTTCTTCAGCGTCGTCGGCAACATCGCCATGCCCCTCTTCGACGGCGGCACCCTGCGCCATCGCCAGTACGCGGCGGAAGAAGGCGTGAATCTGGCCGGCGCCCAATACCGCGCCACCGTGCTCACCGCCTTCCAGAACGTGGCCGATACGCTGCACGCCCTCAACGCCGATGCGGAGAGTTTCGCCGCTGCATCGCGCACGGAAAAGGCGTCCCATCGGGCTTTCGACCTGACGCGCAAACAACATGAAGCAGGCTACGTGAATAGCCTTGCCCTGTTCAGCGCCGAGCAAAACTATCTGCAAGCATCCCTCACCCTGATCCAGGCCCGAGCCGGGCGTCTCGGCGACACCGCCGCGTTGTTCCAGGCCCTGGGCGGCGGTTGGTGGAATGGTCAAGACAAAATGGCCGCCAGCGACACCGCTGAACATTAAGCACACAAGAATATGAAGCGGAATATGAAGCGCACCCCTCTGATCGTTCTCATCGCCGCCGGCGGCCTCGTTGCCCTGGGCGGCTGGTATGCCTGGTCCCATCGAGAACAGAAGGCGCCCGTGGCGGAAGCCCGCGCTCCGGCCAATCATGTGTTGCTGGCAGCCGATGCGCCCCAGCGTGCCTTCCTCAAACTTGAGGAAGCGGCCGAAGCACCCCTGCCCGCCGCCGGCCCTTTCAATGCCCGACTCGTTTCCGCCGACGACCTCACCTCCCGCATCTTCACGCCGGTGAATGGCCGACTGGTGAAGATCATGGTCAGCGTGGGCGATACGGTGCATAAGGGCATGCCCCTGGCCATGCTCGATTCCCCCGATTTCGCCAGTGCCGTGGCCGATCTGCGCAAGGCCGAAGCCGACGCTGCGGTGAAGGAACGGGCCCTGCAACGGGTGGAATCCCTGGCCAAGGACGAAGCCCTGTCCCAGCGCGATCTGGAAGGCGCCCAGGGCGACGCACGCTCGTCCAAGGCAGAGCTGGAGCGGGCCCGCGCCCGCTTCAATAACCTGAGCAACCTGGGCATTGCCAGCAACGACAAGGTCACCGACACAGGCGATGGTCGCAGCTTCATCCTGCGCAGTCCCATGGACGGCGTGATCGTGGATCGCCAAGCCAACCCGGGCACCGAGATTCGCAACGACGCAGCCAACCCGGCCTTCGTCATCGCCACCTTGGGCAAGCTGGCCCTGCTGGTGGACCTGCCGGAAAAAGACGCCCTCGCCGTGCGCCCCGGCGATACGGTGAGCTTCAACACCGACGCCTCGCCCACGGACGGTTTCTCCGCCACGGTGGAGCGCGTTGCGCCGGCGGTAGATCCGGTGACTCGCCGCATCACTGTCCGCGCCACGGTGGACAACAAGGCCGGCCAGCTACGCCCCGAGATGTACGCCCGCGCCTCGCTGCTGGAAAAGAACGGCGGCAAGGGCCTGCGCGTACCCGTCTCCGCCCTGCTGACGGCAGGCCTCAACACCACCGTGTTCATCGAGAGCAAGCCCGGCGACCTGGAACGCCGTGCCGTGAAGCTGCTACGCCAAGACCGGGATTTCGCCTACCTCGCCAACGGCGAAGGCATCAAGCGCGGCGACAAGGTGGTGATCAAGGGTGCCATGCTTTTGGCATCCGAACTGGCCAGCTCAGAGTGATTTAAACCACAGCTCGACGAGATGTTTATTTGAAGCACCCACCTCAAACTTTCGTCATTCCCTCGAAAGAGGGAATCCAGGTTTTTGCCACTACCGCATGGATTCCCGCCTACGCGGGAATGACGAAGTTTTACGGACACGGCTTCGACTCGACGACCTTGCCATTTCAAATCCACAAGCGAATCCCCTCCTAGCTCCCCATGCTCGCCAAACTCGCCAACTTTGCCATCCGCCAGCGCCTCTTCATTCTGGTGATGGTGTTCGCCGTGGCCGTTGCCGGTCTGCGTGCTTTTCAGGAATTGCCGGTAGAAGCCTTCCCCGACGTGCAGGACGTGCAGGTGCAGGTGGTGACCCAATACCCCGGCCAGTCGCCCGAGGAAGTGGAGCGCGCCATCAGCATTCCCGTCGAACGGGAAATGAGCGGCGTGCCGCGCGCCACCAACGTGCGCTCGGTTTCCATCACCGGCCTCTCGGTGGTGACCCTCACTTTCTCCGACGGCACCAACGATTACTTCGCCCGCAATCAAGTGATGGAAAAGCTGCAGAACGTGAGCTTCCCCGCCGGCGTGCAACCTCAGCTGGGGCCGCTGGCCACTGCCGTGGGTGAAATCTATCGCTACGTGATTCAGTTTCCCGCCGGCATGCCGCCCCGGGAAGTGCGCGCCGTACAGGATTGGGTGATCCGCCCCGCCCTGCGGCGAGTGCCCGGCGTGGCAGACGTGACCAGCTTCGGCGGTGCGGTGAAGGAAATCCAGGTGCAGGTGGAACCCCACCGCCTCGCCCGCTACAACGTGACCCTGGACCAGTTGCAGCAAGCCATTTCCAACAACAACCAGAACGCCTCCGGCGGCATCCTGCGGCGCGGTGACGAAGGTCTGGTGGTGCGCATGGGCGGCCTGCTGCGCAACGTGGACGACGTGCGGGCTGTGAGTCTGTTCGCCAAGGATGGCAAGACCGTGACCGTGGGCGACGTGGCCTCGGTGGCGGAAGGCGATCGTCCTCTGTCCGGCGTGGTGGCGGTGAACGAGGTGGATTCGGTGGTGGAAGGCATCGTGCTGATGGCCAAGGGCGAAGATCCGTCCAAGGTCGTGGAAGCGGTGCGCAGTCAGGTGGACGCCCTCAACCACGGCGGCCTTTCCAAAGGCATCCTGATCAAGCCGGTTTATGAGCGTACCGAGTTGGTGATGCACACGGTGCACACCGTGAGCGAAAACCTCTTCGTCGGCGCCTTGCTGGTGGTGTCGGTGCTGGTGATCTTCCTGCGCGAATGGCGCGCGGCATTGGTGGTGGCCACCATCATCCCGCTCACGCTGCTGTTCGCCTTCCTTCTGATGGATTTGAAGGGCGTGCCGGCCAACTTGATTTCGTTGGGCGCGGTGGACTTCGGCATCATCATCGACAGCGCGGTGGTGTTGGTGGAAGCGCTCATGGTGCGGCTGGCCCTGCATCACGTGGAAGGCCGGCCCGAATACGTGATGGGCCGCCGTCTGGAAGTGCTGCGGTCCACCACGGCGGCTCTCGCCAAACCCATTCTCTTTTCCAAGGCCATCATCATCCTGGCCTTCCTGCCCATCTTCACCTTCCAGCGCGTGGAAGGTCGCATCTTCTCGCCGGTGGCCCTGACGCTTTCGTTCTCTCTGATCGGCGCGGTGTTGCTGACCTTGACCCTGGCGCCAACGCTGCTCTCCTATGCCGTGGTGCGGGCCGATCTGCGGGAAAAGCATTTGCCTTGGCTTGAGCGCTTGCAGCTTCGTTACCGGGTCATGGTGACGCGGCTCTCGGACGACATGCGTCCAGCGTTGCTGGCTGCCGCCGGCACCCTGGCCGTGGCCATGGCGGTGATGCTCTCCCTCGGTAGCGAGTTCCTGCCCAAGCTGGACGAGGGCAATCTGTGGCTCACCATCTCCCTGCCACCGGGCTCGTCCCTGGAGTACAGCAAGGAAGTGGAACGTTCCGTGCGCGGCATCCTGCGCAGCTACCCGGAATTGAAGACCCTGGTGACTCAGGTGGGCCGCCCCGACGACGGCACCGACCCGAAGGGCTCCAACAACATCGAAATGCTGGCGGACTTGCAACCCCGCGGCGAATGGCGCTTCAAGGACAAGGAAGCCCTGGTGGCGGACATGAGCGCCAAGCTCGGCACCATCCCCGGCCTGCCCACCAACTTCTCGCAAGTGATCGAAGACAACGTGGAGGAATCCCTCTCCGGCGTAAAGGGCGAGCTGGCGGTGAAGGTGTTCGGCCCCGACCTGGACGTGCTGCAAGACAAGGCTCTCCAGATCGCCTCCATCCTGCGCGATACCCAGGGCAGCCGCGACGTGGCCGCCGTGCTGCCCGGCGGTCAGCCGGAAGTAGTGGTGACGCCGGATCGCATCAAGCTCGCGCGCCTGAGCATCAATGTGGGCGACGTGGGCAACGCCGTGCAAGCGGCCCTAGGCGGCAACGCGGTGGGCGGCTACTACGAGGGCGAGCGGCGCTTCGACATCACCGTGCGCTTCAAGGAAGCGTCCCGTCAAAGCGCCGAAGACATCGCCGCGCTGCCCATCGCCCTGCCCAACAATGCGGGCACCGTGCGTCTCGGCGAAGTGGCGAGTGTGGAAATCCGCGAGGGCGCTTCTCGCATTGCACGGGAATCCGGCGGACGTCTGGTGGCGGTGAAATCCAATCTGCAAGGCCGCGACCAGGGCAGCTTCGTGGCCGAGGCCATGAAGAAGGTGGCGGATCAGGTGAAGCTGCAAGAGGGCTACCGCATCGTCTGGGGCGGCCAGTTCGAGAACCAGCAGCGAGCCATGAAACGCCTTGCGGTGATCGTGCCAGCCTCCCTGCTGGGCATCTTCGCCCTGCTGTTCTGGGCCTTCCGTTCCATCCGCTTTGCCGGCATGGTGCTGATCCTGCTGCCCTTCAACATCACCGGCGGCATCCTGGCCCTGGGCCTCACGGGCCTGCATCTTTCCGTCTCCGCCGCCGTGGGCTTCATCGCTGTGGCGGGTATCTCGGTGCAGAACGGGGTGATCCTGCTGGAAGAAATCATCAGTCAGGTGGACAACGGAAAAACCATGTTCGCCGCGGTGGTGGACGGGGCCGTATCGCGTCTGCGCCCCATCCTGATGACCGCTCTGATGGCCGGTCTGGGCCTGCTGCCTGCGGCGCTCTCCCACGGCATCGGCGCCGAAACCCAACGGCCCTTCGCCGTGGTGATCGTCGGCGGCGTCATCACCGCCACGCTCTTCACTTTGAGCCTGCTGCCCCTGCTGGCCCTGCGTGCCTTGCATGGAAATGCGGATAATGTGTCGGGCATGAAGAACATGGAAAGCTAGTGAAGGGAGAAGGGAGAAGGGAGAAGGGAGAAGGGGGAAGGGTAAACTCGTCCCTATCGTTGCAAAAACTCTCCTTCGCCCCCAGCAGGGGGAGAGGGCCGGGGTGAGGGGGCATCCCCCTTCCCCCTTCTCCCTTCACTTAATCGCTCCTTCCCGATCACCAGGGGAAACTCGATGCGCATCCTGATAGTAGAAGACGACGAAACCGTAGCTGCCGGGCTGGTGGAAGGCCTCACTGCGGCAGGCTTTACGGTGGACCACGCACCCACGGCGGAAACTGCCGAAGCGGCCTTGTCCCACACGGCCTACGACCTGGCTGTTGTGGATATCGGCCTGCCCAGAATGGACGGACTGGAGTTGATTCGCCGTCTGCGTCGGCGCAGCGTGACGGTGCCGGTGCTGGTACTCACCGCCCGCGATGCCATGGAGGATCGGGTCGCCGGTCTCGATCTGGGCGCCGACGATTACATGACCAAACCCTTCCTGCTGCCGGAACTGCTGGCCCGTGTGCGGGCGCTGATCCGCCGCAGCCGTTCCGTCGCCAGCTCCGAGCTGGCCCTGGGTCCGCTGGTGCTGGATCTATCGGGACACACCGCAAAGTTGGGTTCCGCGCCCCTGGAGCTCACGGGCCGCGAGTGGGACATCCTCGAACAATTGATGCTCGCCACCCCCAAAGTGGTGAGCAAGCAGAAGTTGGTGGAAAGCCTTTCCGGCTGGGACAACGAACTAACGCCCAACGCCGTGGAGATTTACGTTTCGCGTCTGCGCGCCAAGCTGGAAGCCATCGAGCAGCCGACGCCGGTTTCCATTCGCACGGTGCGTGGCATCGGGTATCGCATCGATGACCATGCCGGCAGCTGATCCCCTGATTGCCGCCACGCCTTCGCCAACTCGGCCTCGGCGCGTGATGAGCCTGCGGGCTCGGCTGCTGCTCTTTCTGTTAGGGCCATTGGTGGGCATGCTGGCCCTGTCGATCTACCCCGACTATCGCTCCAATCTCTCCCAGGCCAGCGAAGCCTACGATCACGCCCTCGCCAGCACCGCCGTCGCCCTGGCCGCGCTGATCGGCGTGCACCACGGGGAGCTGCGCGTGGATCTATCGCCCTCCGCCGAAGCTGTGCTGCGCACGGATCCTTACGACAAGGTGTTCTTCGCGGTCTTTAATCCTGATGGACGACGCATCGCCGGCGATCAGGAGCTGCAAGGCAAGACCGATACCAGCCAGGATGAAACGCCCGCCTTTCACGACGATGTGCTGAAGGGGCAGGACGTTCGCGTCGTCACCTATCGCGCCAAGGGCAGCGGCGGCGAAGCGCTGATCGTGGTAGCCGAGACCATGCATAAGCGAGAACGCGCCGCCGCACGGGCAGTGGCCATCACCCTCGTGTCCAATCTGCTGCTGGTGGCGGCGACGCTGATGACCGTGTTCTTCGGCATCCAAGTGGCCTTGCGTCCCTTGGTGGGCCTGGGCGCTACCATCGCTCGCCGAGCTCCTGGCGACCTGCGCCCCGTGGATGACGCCGTCGCTCCCCGCGAGGTGCGCCCGCTAGTGGATGCCATCAATCATCTGATGGGAAATCTGCGCAAAGCCCATGAGGCGCAACAAGCCTTCATCAGCAATGCGGCCCACCAGTTGCGCACGCCCATCGCCGGCTTGCAAACTCAATTGGAACTGGCGGCGGAGAATCTTCCCGAAGAGGCACGGCCGCGCATGGAACGGCTACGCGACACCTTCCGCCGCCTTTCCCACCTGACCCATCAAATGCTCGCTCTGGCGCGCTCGGCACCGGAAGCCGATCTGGGCCATGAGTTCCAGCGTCTGGATTTGGCCGATCTGTGCGAAGGCGCGGCTTCGGATTTCATCGATGCGGCCCTCGCCAAGCAAATCGACCTGGGCTTCGAGACCTACGCGGCAAAGATCGATGGTTCGCCCTGGCTACTACGTGAGCTTCTAGCAAACCTGCTCGACAACGCCATCACCTACACGCCTGCCGGCGGTCACGTCACGGCCCGTTGCGGCACTGAGTCGGACGGCACCCGCTATCTGGAAGTGGAAGACGATGGTCCTGGCATCGCCGACGACCAGCGCGACCGCATCTTCGAGCGTTTCTACCGCGCCGGGGCCTCTGCTGTGCCAGGTACAGGACTGGGGCTAGCCATCGTCAAGGAGGCAGCGGATCGCCACCGGGCCGCTATCCACATCACCACGCCGGAGAACGGACGCGGAGTGATGTTCCGGGTGGAGTTTCCGAAAAGCCACGCGGCCTAACTTCCCCACTTGCAGAAGCGGCTATCAGCTGCGATAGCGGGGTGAGGAAATTCGCGGCTGAAGCCGCTCCTCCTGTTAGGCGTCGGCCACGTGGACTTGGTTTCGTCCGTTACGCTTGGCGGCATAGAGCGCCTGATCTGCCTTTTTCAACAACTGTTCCACATCGCATTGCGCATCGCTCGATGTCGCCACGCCGATGGAGACGGTCAGATGCAGGAGCTCTCCGGCTTCGGTAGCCATCTCGGCACCCGAAATTGCCAGCAGCAAGCGTTTTGCCGCCAAGCAGGCAGCATCTTTGTCCGTATTCGGCAGCGTGATGGCGAACTCCTCCCCGCCGATACGGCCTACGGAATCCACCTCGCGCATGGTGTGCTGCATGATGCGGGCCACGCTCTGCAATACCAAATCTCCGCTCTTATGGCCGTGGCTATCGTTGATCCGCTTGAAGTAATCGATGTCGACCATGAGCATCGAGAAGGGCTCACCGTAGCGCTTCGCATGAGCCAAGCCGCCAAGCGCACGTTCCATGAAATATCGACGACTGGCGAGCCCCGTCAGGAAGTCGGTCGTTGCCTGACGTTCAAGTTCAATTTGGACATGGTTGCGTTCGATGGCAATGCTCGCCAGATTGGCAGCCCGCGTGATGCGCCTGATATCACTTTCATTCGGAGAACTGGACTCGTGATGGTAGATGGCAAATGTCCCGAGTAGCCGGCCCTTGGACGAAAAAACAGGCTCCGACCAGCAGGAGGCCAATCCGGCCTGATGGGCGAGATTTTTGAAATTCGCCCAGTACGGATGAGTTTGGATATCTGTCACAACGACCCGCTGACCAGTAGAGGCAGCGGTACCGCATGAACCGACATTCGGCCCGATTTCAACGCCGTCGATGGCATCGTTGTAGAACGCGGGAAGACTGGGAGCGGCCCCCAAATGCAGGTGTTTTTCATCTTCGGAAATCAGCAGAATGGAGCACAGGGCCGTCTTGTCCTCACTCTCCACGCTACGGACCAGGGATTCGAGGGTTTGTTCCAAGGGAGCGCCCTTGGCGATTAGGCCAAGAATCGAACTGTGCATCTGGTCGCGCTGCTCTGCCAGCCAACGTGCGGTGATGTCGCTGAAGTTAACCAACCTGCGGTCGCCGATCCACGACGCGCTAATGATGGCGTAACGAACGCTGCCATCCTTGCAGACGATGGGTACCTCCAGCCTCGGCGCATCGAGTCCGGAACTTTTTGCGTCCTCTACATCACGAATCCATTTGCCCACCACTCCCGAGCGGAGGGATTCATCCGGATACGCGAGCCGGTACCAATCCTCGACCATTGGAATGTCATCGAGACAGTAGCCGTACATCTCCGTAAATTTTCGATTGACGTATTCGACCTTGCCATGTCTCGTCCAACCGATGCCGATGGGCGAGGAATCCAGAATCGCCTGAAATTGCATCTGACTGGTATGCAAGGCATCCGCGGTGCGTTGCCGCTCGGCGGCCTCTGCAGCAAGTTGCTCGTTTCTTGCGGTCAGTTCGGCAGTTCGCTCCTCGACCCTGTGCGAAAGATCTCGATTTAATTTCTCGAGGCTGCTCTCTGCCTTGCGTTGGCGTAAACGGTCGAGCCCGCTACGGGCAAGCATTTGTGCCAATTGCCCGTAGAACGACATGATGGATTTGACGCGTGCCTCGGGAATAACCGGCAGCTTGCGTATGGACTCCAGATAGGCTTCTTCGTCGAAGCCGCATTGCTGTGCTTGTCGTCGAAAGAACTCCATGTCAGGCGGTTCATGGAGACATTGCCCGAAGTACAAGGTTGCCAACAACCGACCATCAACAACGACGGGCGTCGCATAGTCCATGAGGCCGTTCTGGCATTTGCACCCAATGTAACCCTCGGTGCCGACGTGTTCGGCCAGATACCGATTGCTTGCGAGACAGCGTTCGTTGCTGATGCGGCTGGCGCGATGAAACTTCACGCAAGCGTCCTGCCAACCAATGGCACTGATCACATTGTTTTGGTCATCAACGAGGCCGTGAAGAATGCCGGTAGCCTCGTACAGGGATTGCAACATCGACTGAAATTCATCAATGTCGACCAAGTCGATAAAGCGATAGTTCATCGGGACGCAACGCAGGGAAAATGCACATGAGTAAAGAGGTTAGGTTATCACCCCTCTGCATCCAAACTCTTGCAAAGGCTCAATAGACTTGAGCCCCGAAAACACCGAGGCTGCGCTCCCTGAGGGGCATAGAGGTGCTGACAGCAACCCGCCTAGTCTTGTTCCAGCCGACGCAAAATTGCCGGGTAATCAAAACACTTTGCAAGACGGAACAGCGTCGAACCCAGGTCGTCATCAATCTCCGTCACTTGATCCAGCAACGCGGCAATACGCTCCGTATCCAGACGTTCCAGGGCTTGCTTCAAATCCCGACGCAGCGCTACGGGTATTGAAGCCCCATTGGTGGGCATTGACGTGGCCGAGCAAACTTGTGTGGGAGGCTCGGCACGATAGACGTACTTGAGTTCCAATTGCCGGGCTAGGCAATCGTAGATTTCATGAAAGCGATAGGGCTTGCCGACAAAGTCGTTCATGCCCGCATCAAGCATTTGCTGTTGTTGCTCCACGAATGCCGAGGCGCTGACGGCAACGATCTTGACCTTGTCGCCGCCGGGCAATTGGCGGATACGCCGGGTGGCCTCCTCCCCGTCCATGACCGGCATGCGCCTATCCATCCAGATGAGATCCGGATGCCAAGCCTGGAACATATCCACACATCGAGCACCATTCTCGACGATTCTGGATTCGAGACCGATGAGGGTCATCAGCTGCTGGAGCAGAATCTGATTCTCATGCTGATCTTCGGCAATGAGGATGCGGTAATCAGGATGCCCCGGCACCAAACCAACGACCTCGCCTTGCCCCTCGGGGAGAATGTTTGGTATTTCGGCAGTACAGGCCAGCTCAACCGGAATGTCGACGCGGAATCGGGAACCTTTGCCCAAGGAACTCTCAAGCGTGATGGTGCCTCCCATGAGATCAACGAACTGACGGCTGATGGCAAGTCCAAGACCTGTGCCCTTCTGTTCGGCACCTTCCGCCAATTGAACGAAGGGATTGAACACTCGCGTTTGATCTTCCGGACTGATGCCAGAGCCCGTGTCTTCCACCTCGAGCAGCAGATGCGTGCAGGAATTCTGCCTTGTGCCAAGGCGAATGACCACGCCTCCTTGGCGGGTGAACTTCACAGCATTACCGACGAGGTTGACCAGAACCTGGCGCAGACGAGCTTCGTCACCCCGGATGTAACGCGGAAACTCCGAGGACTGGTCGAGCCTCAGGTAAAGGCCCTTTTGCTCTGCGCGGAATTGCATCATGTCAGCGACGTCGCGCACCATGGCACCCAGATCCATTGGGGCGATTTCCAATTGCAGCCGACCCGCTTCGATTTTGGCCATTTCGAGGACATCGTTGATCAGTGCCAGAAGATGCTCACCGCTACGATTGATGATGTCGAGGTGTTCGCTCTGATTCGGCGTCAGTTTGGGGTCACGCCGCATCATGCCGGAGAAGCCAAGGATGGCATTCAAGGGGGTCCGCAGTTCGTGACTCATGTTGGCGAGGAAGACGCTCTTGGCCTTGTTGGCGGCCTCGGCGGCGTCCCTGGCCAACAGCAACTCGCTCGTGCGCTGTTTGACCGTTTCTTCCAAGTGTTCTCGATAGCGCAAGCGCTCCTCTTCGGCACGCTTGCGGTCGGTAATGTCGGTCATCATCGCGAAGGAGCCGGCATAGCCGTTGGCGTCGTCAAAGCTTGGGGTGGCAGAGGCCAACATCCAAACCGTATGACCATCCCGACAACGGAAACGACGCTCGTAATGCTCCGACACCCCCTGACTACGGCGTTCCATTTTTTGGGCGTGGTCAGACAGATCTTCCTCAAAGAGAAAGTCGGAGAAATGCCGGCCCATCATCTCTTCAACGGAATAGCCGAGCACTTCTGCCAGACGCGCGTTGACGAAGGTCGTGCCCCCATCCTTGTCAATGGCCCATATGCCCTCATTCGAGGTATCCACGATGCGGCGATACTTTTCCTCGCTGGCATGCAGGGCACCTTCCGCCCTTCGGCGTTCTGCGACCTCTCTGGCCAGCTTCAAATTCTGCAAGCCGGTTTCCGCAAGGATCTTCACCATGCCGTGCAAGAACATTACGTTGCCATGCACGTAGGCCCGACTGAAAATCGGCACCCGGTCTAGCGCCCTGAGATAGGTCTCCGTATCGAAGCCTAGCGCCTCGGCCTGCTCAATAAAGAACTGCCGATTGGGCGGATCGTCGTCATAGAAGAATTGGCCGGTGAAGAACGTCGCCAAGTGCTTGCCATCGATGACGATGGGCATGGCGATGTCGATCATGTTGTTCTTGCAGTGGTACTCCAACAAATCCCGCCTCACGTCATGGAGATGGGCCTTGATGAAGGCATCGCTTTCACGGCAGCGGTCGCAGGTGACGGGATGCACTCGGTGGAACTTCGTGCATATGTCCTGCCACCCCACCGCAATCAGGTTGTTCTCGTTGGCGTCGAACAAACCATAAGCCATCCCCGACAACTGAAAATGACCTTCCATGAGCTGCCTCACCTGCTCCAGGTCCACCAGTTGGCTGAAGTTCACCTCACTGTCGGCTTGCTGAATACGGGCGGTCGGGTTGGTAGCAGTCGTCACCACTACCGACGAAGGCCTAGCCGGATGTTGAACAGGTTGTGTTGTCATGGGACTGCTCCAGACGAATTGGCAATTCCTTCTCTTACCCGCCCCTTCCGTCAGATGAAGACCTGGGGGTATCGGAATGAAGCCTGACAATGAAACGTCGGGTGCAACAGTGTCCCTCAGGGGCGCCCTTTATTTCAAGGTAAACGTCAGGGTGCCGTATCCCAGTTGATCGAATCCGCCGCTATTGGGGCCATAGTCTCCACCACCCTCGGAGCCCACTTTCTCTGAAACGCAGTAATGCCTTGCGCTTTCAACCCCTTGCGCACCACGTAGTGGTTGTAAAGCAGCGCCCAGATCGGTCGAACGTTGCCTCGCCCATCCGAGGAAATGGTCGACTGGGTGATGTCGCCATTGGCATACGTGATACAGGGCACGTCGGATTCGAGGCTATATCGGGCAGCATACTCGGCCCCTGCATGAGCCATGCTCAACATCCATGTTTGGTCAGCCGCCCTGCTGCCTCGGCAAGACTCACGCCGCTAAGCGCCACCCGCTTGGCGCGAGAAGTTTGGCCGGACACCAGGGTGACGCGAACCTTGGGCAATTCAAATAGATCGGCGAGAAATTCGATCAGGGCGCTGTTGGCCTTGCCGTCTACCGGGGGTGCAGCAAGGCGGATTTTCAGGGCCTCGCCGTGGACGCCCACCACTTCGGTTTTCTTGGCGCCGGGTTGGATGTGCAGGGCGACGATCACACCATCGCCCGACGGTTTGAGCCAGGGAGCAGACAAATCAGAGCCCCACAAGGAGGCCGGGCAACAGGCTATTGCGGGCGACGGCCAGAAGCATCTGAATTACCTGGATCAGCAGCAGGGGAACCATGGGCGACAAATCCACACCGCCGATGGGCGGGATCAGTCGGCGGAAGGGACGCAGCAGCGGTTCGGCCAGGGTGTTGAACAGGGGAGCAAGCGGTGCGTAGGGATTGATCCAAGAGAAGATGATGCTGACGATCAACACGCCAAATGCCAGGTGACAGGCGATCTTGATGACCTCCAGCACGGCCAGGAGAGCGATGATGCCAGAGGCATTGGCAGTCGCCGCTGCACCGATGGACAGGCCATAGGCGAGCCCAAGGTAGATGCCTTGGGCTATCCAGGCCAGGATCAGGCTCGGCAGGTCCAGGCCCCAGGCGGAGGGAATCACCCGCCGGGCCGGACGCACGATCCAGTCGGTGACGGCGATGACGAACTGGCCGACAGGATTGCGGAAAGGTGCCCGTGCCCACTGCAAGGCGAAGCGGGCGAGCAGTGCGAAGGTGAAAAACCCCAGGACGGCATCGAGCAGGAACAGCAATATCTGTATCAGCATTTCTAACTCCGCAGAGCCGCCGCTAGGCGGGTTCATGGCTTTACAAGATGGGGAAGCAAGGTGTCCGTCATTCCGCGCCGAGAATATCGCACAGCTCTTTGCCCCGGGCTTCGGCCGCGTGGGCACCCTTGATAATGGCTTGGGCAACGCCGTCCGCTGCGAAGGAATCCAGCGCAGCGGCAGTGGTGCCGCCCTTGGAGGTGACGCGCTCGCGCAGCAGGGAAATGGGATCGTCGGTGGAAGCAGCCAACTTGGCAGAACCGACGAAGGTTTCCACGGCCAAGAGGCGAGCGGTCTCAGCATCGAAGCCCAGATCGGCAGCTGCCTTTTCCAGCGCTTCGATGAAATAGAAAACATAGCCGGGTCCGCTGCCCGAGATGGCGGTCACCGCGTCCATCTTGGCTTCGTCGCTCACCCATAGACTGCGCCCCACGGCAGAGATGATCTTCTCGGCGGTATCGCGAGATTCGTTGTCCACGCTCACATCGGCGCAGAGGCCAGTAATGCCAGCGCTGACCAGAGCCGGGGTATTGGGCATGGTGCGCACGATCTTGCGGTAAGGCGCGGCGGCGCTACCCAGCCAGCGGGCCAACACGTCCATGCGCAAACCGGCGGCGATGCTGATGATCAACTGGTCTTTGAGCTTGCCGCCAATGGGTGCAAGCGCGTCGCGCATGACCTGGGGCTTCACCGCAAGCACCAGCACTTCGCAATTGAGCGCGGCAGCATCCACCTGATCGACACAGCGCACGCCGTAGGTATCGGTGAGCTTGTCGCGCAGTTCGGCCACGGGCTCTACCACCTGGATGCCAGCAGCGGAATAGCCTTGCTTGCGCAGGCCGCCGATGAGGGCATTGGCCATGTTGCCGCCGCCGAGGAAAGTGATTTTCATGTAGGGTCCTTTGAATAAGTACGGGCGCCGAAAATCGCCGTGCCGATGCGCACCATGGTGGCGCCCCCGACAATGGCGGTTTCGAGATCGTGGGACATGCCCATGGAAAGGGTATCGAGGGCCAAGCCCTGATGGATGAGACGGTCGCGCAAATCCCGCAACAGGGCGAAGCGGCTTTGAAGCAGGGGCAGGTCGTCGGTGGGTTCCGGAATTGCCATCAAACCACGCAGACGTAAACGGGGCAGGGCTGCCACGGCTTGTGCCAATGCTACGGCCTCTTCCGGGGCGCAGCCACTCTTGCTGGCCTCTCCGCTCACATTTACCTGCACACACACCTGCAAGGGCGGCAAGCCGTCGGGACGTTGCTCAGACAGCCGCTGGGCAATTTTCAGCCGGTCGATGGAATGCACCCACTGAAAGTGCTCCGCCACGGGACGGGTCTTGTTGCTTTGGAGCGGACCGATGAAATGCCACTCCAAGTTCTCGTCCGCCAACGCCGCGATCTTGTCCACGCCTTCCTGCACATAGTTTTCGCCGAAGGCGTGCTGACCGAGGGCGGCGACCTGTCGCACCGACTCGGCAGGCCAGGTCTTGGAGACGACGAGCAGGGAAACGCTTTCGGGATCGCGGCCGCAAGCCGTACAAGCCGCTGCAATACGGGCTTGTACCGTGGTTAGATTGGCTTGCAAGTTGAGGGGGATTGATGTCATATAGCGGCCTGCGTTTTACCGCAGCGCCCCTCGACGGCGAGGGGCAGTAATCAAGCTAAGTATACCTGCGAGCAAGGAAACCCATGGACATCACCGAGCTGCTGGCCTTTGTGGTCAAGAACAAGGCATCCGACCTGCACCTTTCTGCCGGGCTGCCGCCCATGATCCGCGTTCACGGGGACGTGCGCCGCATCAACCTGCCGCCCCTGGAGCACAAGGATGTGCACGCCATGGTGTATGACATCATGAACGACGGTCAACGCAAGGTCTATGAGGAAAACCTCGATATCGACTTCTCGTTTTCCATACCTAACCTGGCCCGCTTCCGGGTAAATGCTTTCGTTCAGCATCGCGGTGCCGGCGCCGTGTTTCGTACGATTCCGTCCAAGGTGCTGTCCCTGGAAGACCTGAATGCGCCCAAGATCTTCGCCGAAATCGCCCGCACCCCACGCGGCATCGTGTTGGTGACCGGCCCCACGGGCTCGGGTAAATCCACCACCCTGGCGGCCATGGTGGATGACGTCAACGAAAACGACTACGGCCACATCCTGACCGTGGAAGACCCCATCGAGTTCGTGCATGAGTCCAAGAAGTGCCTGATCAATCAGCGCGAAGTAGGACCGCACACACTCTCCTTCGCCAACGCATTGAAGTCAGCCCTGCGTGAAGACCCGGACGTGATTCTGGTGGGTGAAATGCGTGACCTGGAAACCATCCGCCTTGCGCTCTCCGCTGCAGAAACAGGTCACCTGGTGTTCGGCACCCTGCACACCTCCAGCGCGGCCAAGACCGTGGACCGTATCGTCGACGTGTTCCCTGCGGCGGAAAAGGAAATGGTGCGGGCGATGCTGTCCGAATCCCTCCGCGCAGTGATCTCCCAATCCCTGCTCAAGACCAAGGATGGTACGGGCCGCGTAGCAGCCCATGAAATCATGATCGGCACGCCTGCCATCCGTAACTTGATTCGCGAAAATAAGATCGCCCAGATGTATTCGTCGATCCAAACTGGCCAGCAATACGGCATGCAAACCCTGGATCAGAACCTTTCCGACCTGGTGCGCAGGAACATCGTTTCCCCCGCCGAGGCGAGAAGCAAAGCAGCAAACAAGGACAACTTCCCCGGCTAATGCCGGGGAAGTTGTCCTTGTTGCCCAATAATCACCCGCCCCTCCCGACCTCCCCTCTCGGGGAGGCGATTTACGAGAGCCGCCATAGCGGCTAAGGAGCCAGACTCAAATGGAACGCGACGAGGCACTCAAATTCATGTACCAACTTCTGGCCATGATGGTTCAGAAGAAGGGTTCGGACTTGTTCATCACCGCCGGCTTTCCGCCAGCCATGAAGATCGATGGCAAGATGACGCCGGCCACGACCCAGCCTCTGACGCCCCAACACACGTTGGAGTTGGCGCGGGCGATCATGAACGACAAACAGGCCGCCGAATTTGAAGCGAACAAGGAATCCAACTTCGCCATTTCTCCGGCGAACATCGGCCGTTTCCGCGTCAATGCCTTCGTTCAGCAGGGCCGCACGGGCATGGTGCTGCGGACCATCAACGTGTCGATCCCCGATTTCGACGACCTCAAGTTGCCGCCTGTGCTGAAGGACGTGGTGATGACCAAGCGCGGTCTCGTGCTCTTCGTCGGCGGCACAGGCTCCGGCAAGTCCACATCGCTGGCGGCCATGATCGGCTACCGCAACCAGAACAGCTACGGCCACATCATCACCATCGAAGACCCGGTGGAATACGTGCACGATCACCGGAACTGCGTCATCACCCAGCGTGAGGTGGGCGTGGATACAGACTCCTGGGAAGCGGCGCTGAAGAACACCCTGCGTCAGGCGCCGGACGTGATCCTCATCGGCGAAATCCGCGACCGGGAAGTGATGGAGCACGCCATCGCCTTTGCGGAAACGGGCCACTTGGCCATGGGCACGCTCCACGCCAACAACTCCAACCAGGCTTTGGACCGAATCATCAACTTCTTCCCAGAAGAACGTCGGCCTCAGTTGCTGATGGACCTGTCGCTCAACTTGAAGGCCATCGTCTCTCAGCGTCTGATCCCGGTGAAGGAAGGCAAGGGTCGTGCAGCGGCGGTAGAGGTGCTGCTCAACTCGCCCTTGATCTCCGACCTCATCATGAAGGGCGAGGTGCACGGCATCAAGGAGATCATGAAGAAATCGAAGGAGCTGGGCATGCAGACCTTCGACCAGGCCCTGTTCGACCTCTACGAAGCGGGCCGCATCAGCTACGAAGATGCGCTGCGTTTCGCCGACTCCATGAACGAAGTACGGCTGATGATCAAGCTCCACGGCAAGGATGCCAAGGACAAGGATCTCAACGCGGGCATCCAGAACTTGGATATTGTGTGAGGCGAAGCTAGTCCCCCACCCCCATCCCCTGCCCGGGCGGGGGTACTAGTCGGAGGGCCGCTGCTGCGGCCCTTTGCTTTTCGGGCGCTCGAAACTGGCTAAGCGCCATTCCCATATCCACCGCGCAGCGGTGCTAACTCCGTCACCTCCCTCGCCTGGCGAGGGAGGCCGGGAGGGAGTGCTTGTTGTCCTACTTGGGGAGGTGCAGTTTCCTCCCCATGCGAGGGAGGTCGGGAGGGAGTGCTTGTAGTTTTTGGGTTAGAGAGACACATGGACGTTAACGTCCATGTGTCTCTCTAACGCCCGTGTCGCTCCCTCACCATGTCGTCCAGCAATCTCATCAGCTGCTCGCTAGCCTGCTCGGCGGTATCGAAGTCTGCGTAGATGCGCTCCTGCAAATTGCGGTTGGATTCCCAACCTTCGGCACATCGGGCAAGGGCGTGCTGCATGTGATCGTGAACTGCCTGGTGAGGGGGAGAGACTTGCTTGAAGACGCGGGTGGTGGCCATGTCGCCTGCGTCTGGACTGCCTAGCCAGAGGCCAAGGCGACATTGATCGGCAGCAACGGCAACCTCCTTGGCTTCTTCGGAATCCATGCCTCGGCCCAGGGCCAAGTAGGCGTTCTGCTTATAAACCAAGTGGTCGACCTTAGCCAAGGTAGTGAAGCCAACATCATGCACATAGCTGATGCGCTCCAACGATTCCCGCGCGGCATTGGCGAAGGCAATGAACTTTTGCTCGATGTCGATGATGCCAGCCTGGGAAACATGGGCCATCTCCTTCATCGCCATGGCATCCGCCAACATGGTGGCCGAATCGGTGCGCAGGGTGCCCATCACCACGTCGATCTCCGCCGACACCTTGATGGTGTTCTCCGCCAGCTTGCGCACCTCGTCGGCCACCACGGCAAAGCCGCGCCCATGTTCGCCAGCGCGAGCCGCTTCGATGGCAGCGTTGAGGGCAAGCAGGTTGGTCTGGTCTGCGATGGTCTTGATCAACTCCACCGCCTTGATGATCTCGTTGCTGCGCACGTTGAGCTGTTCGAGGGCGGCATTTGTGGCGTCGACCTTTTCGCCAATGCGACTCATGTCCTGCACCATGTGGCTGATGGAATCCCGGCTGCCTTCCGCGTCAGTTGCGGTTTGACGGGCCAGATGCTCCAGCTCGTCGGACGCCGTAGTGACGTTCAGCAAATCGTCCTGGGTTTTGCGCAGGTTTCTCACCAAGTGGTTGGTGTTCAGTTCGCCGGACTTGGAAAGCAGATAGTTGCGCATCTCCTCTTCATGGGTCTTGGCCAGCACTTCCAGTGACGCATTCGTACCCGTCAGGGCTTTGGCAAAGTCACCATGCAGCCCATCAGGGAAGGCTCGGCGGAAATACTTGTTCTGACCGGCATAGCCAAGGGCCGTACGCTGCTCGCGGAAGCAAGCTTCGATCTGATCCAACGCATCATTGAGCTGCCAGCAAGTCGCGGCCAAGGGGTCTTGATGGTCAATATTGACGATGCGTCCGCCGAAGTAGCCGCGGGAGATTTCACCGGCCACGCGGGAGATCTGAATGATCGCGCTGTTTCCCGTCCCACAGTCACGCAATACCCAAGCGCTCACGCCGGCAACAACAATCACGACCGAAGCGACGATAGCCAGGTCCAGCACGGGCCAATCTCGCAGCCCTGCGATGCCAAGCCCTGCACCCAGCAACACCAGGTTGAGTAGAACGGCGAGGACAACGGCCTTAGAGCGAAAGGATGAACTCTTCATAGCTCACTCCTTTCTGCGTCAATACGTTCACCAGCCAACCGAGGGATGCGTTCATGGCATCCTTCGGCCCAGCCTTCTGTTCTTCCGCGAGCATGGCGCGATACACGTCGGCCATTGCATCCACCGCAGCCTTGGCTGGCTTGCGCCGCACGGAAAAATAACCATTAATGCGCCCGCCTTCGTCGTAGTCGGGCGTGACGTTGGCAAACACCCAATAGAAGCTGCCGTCCTTCGCCAGGTTCTTCACGTAGGCACAGCACTCGTTGCCCTGGCCGATGGTGTCCCAAAGAAACTTGAAGACGCCACGGGGCATGTCCGGATGACGAATGATGTTGTGTTGAGTGCCGATCAGCTCGCGCTCGGTGTAGCCCGAGAACTCGATGAAGATGCGATTACCGTAAGTAATCCGCCCTTTGGTGTCGGTCTTGGAGACGATGAAATCGTTTTCCCGCATCACCTTTTCGTGGCGGGTCGGTTGTATGTTTGGCTTCACGCCGTGCCCCTCTGCCCTCTGTTAGGAACCGCCTATTTTTTTAGGCGGTCAGTCTATACCTAAAGACATAAGCGGCGAGACTGGGCATCACAACTCCCGTGCTGTACCTGACACCATGGGGAAACTATAGAGACGGCACTCCAGGTTGCCATTGAAGATGGGCGTCTTGCGCTTCGGCTTGAGGCCGATCAGCTTGGCGAGACGTGGGTCGGCGGTGAGGAACCAGCACGTCCATCCGGAAAAGCGGGCCTTCAATGCGTCGCCCAGGCGCGGGTAGAACTCGGCCAGGGCATCGTCGTCGGACAGCCGCTCGCCATAGGGCGGGTTCGCCACCAGGATGCCTTCCGGCACAGGAGGCGATACATCCAGGAGATCAGCCTGCCCCAGACGCACCAGATCGTCGTAGCCCGCATGGGCCAAGTTCTGACGCGCACGGGCCACGGCGTCGGCGGAGATGTCGGAACCCCAGATGGGAAGCTCGCCGATGGAAATGCGCTGTTCGGCCGCTTCGATGCGCAGTCGCTTCCACAGCGCCCCATCGAAGTTCTTCAGCCGCTGAAAGCCGAAGCCTCCCGCATCTCGCGCCAGACCGGGCGCGTCGCCCAGGCTCATCTGCACGGCTTCGAGCAGGAAGGTGCCGCTGCCGCACATGGGGTCGAACAGGGGAACGCCCGGCTTCCAGCCGGCCAGCCGCAGAATGCCCGCTGCAAGATTTTCCTTGAGCGGCGCTTCCACCTTGGCGATCTTGTGCCCGCGTTGATAGAGCGGCTCTCCCGAGGTATCCACATACAGGGTGGCATCCCGATCCGTCAGGAACAAATGAATGCGCACATCGGGATTCTTGGTGTCGATACTCGGCCGGGAACCACCATCGGCGCGGAAGCGGTCGCAGACCGCATCCTTCACCTTGAGGGTGATGTACTCCAAGCTCTTGAGGTGCGAGCGCTGGGCCGTGACGTAGACACGCAGGGTCTGGTCGGGCGAGAACAGATGAGACCAGGGCATGTCGTAGGCGAGGCGATAAATCTCCGCTTCGCTGCGATAAGGCGCACTGCCCAGACGCCACAGGATGCGAGTGGCGATACGGGATTCCAGGTTGGCCCGGTAACAGGTTTCCCAGGTGCCTTCAAAGGCCACCCCACCGGGAACCACATCGATTTTGCGTGCGCCGTAATCCTTCAGATCGTCGGCCAGGAGTGCTTCGAGGCCGCGGGGGCAGGGGGCGAAAAATTTATCCATTAGAACGGCTTCACGACCACGAGAATGATGATGGCAAGCAGGAGGAACACGGGCACTTCGTTGAAGACACGAAACCACAGGTGGCTGCGCGTATTACGGCCTGCAAGGAAACGGCGCAGCAGTATGCCGCAGCCCAGGTGATAGGCAACGAGCACCAGCACCAACATCGTCTTGGCGTGGAGCCAACCACCGTGAAAGCCGAACCCGAACCAAAGCCAGAAACCGAAGCCCACCGCCAAGGCGCCGATGGGCGTGACGAAGCGATAGAGCTTCTGGGCCATGAGCACCAGGCGTTCGCGCTCGGCGGTGCTGCCGGCGGGCACCATAGCGAGGTTCACGAAAATTCGCGGCAGGTAGAAGAGGCCGGCGAACCAGCTCACGACAAAAAATATGTGGAAGGCTTTCACCCACAACATCAGGAAGCTCCTTGGCTTTTCTTGAGAGCGGCGGCAATTCCGTCCTCGACAGTCGGGTAATGCAGTCGCGAATGCAATTCGGTTTTCAGCCGCCGATTGGCGATGCGGCGGGATTCTCCCATGAAGGAGCGTTGCATCGGCGTCAAATGACGTTCCATTTCGGCGTAGGGCAAACGCGGCGGACGAGGAAGGGCAAAGGCATCCGCCAATTTATCGAACCAGTCGCCCATCTTCAGTTCGGTGTCGTCCACCACGTTGATGACCCGATTCGGGCGGCCCCGTCGCAGCGCGGCGATGCAGGCCCGTGCGAGATCGTCGGCGTGGATGTGGTTGCTGTAGGCATCCTCTTCCGGCAACGGAACCGGGGTGCCTTGGCGCAGTCGATCCAGAGGTAAACGGTCTGGGGCATAGATGCCCGGCGCCCGTAGCAACGTCACTCGGCATCCGCTACGACGACCGAACTCCCGCAGGCGGCGTTCCGCATCCGCTCGCCGTCGTGTCCTGGCGCTGCGAGGTGCCAAGGGCCTGGTTTCTTCGATGTGATCGCCACCACAATCTCCGTAAACCCCTGTGGTACCGATATAAACCACGCTGCGTGGTAGACTTTTTGCTCGCCCCAGGACTGCCAATAAGCGCGCTGTACGCGGATCGGCAGCCCCTTCGCCCGGCGGCGGCGCACTGTGAATCACCGCGTCGGCGATGCCTGCAAGGCGGCCCAGACTGCGCGGTTGATCCAGATCACCGACGATCTGCGCGATGCCCAAGGCCTGAAGCGCAGGATCGTGGCGACGCACCAGCGCCAGTACTCGCCAATGACTCAGCAAGGTGGGCAAGGCACGGCGCACCACGTCACCACAGCCGATAATGAGCAAACGTTTCATCCTCCGATTATCCCTGAAGTCCTCCTATGAGCTACCAAGTCACCCTCAAACCCAGCGGTCACACTTTCTCCGCCCCTGAAGGCCAGACCCTGCTCGCATCCGCCGATGCCGCGGGCCTTTCCCTGCCCTACGGTTGCCGCAACGGCGCCTGTAGCGTATGTAAGGTGACGGTGCTCGAAGGAAAGGTGGATCACGGCGCTTCCCAGGAATGGGGCCTGCCCGCCGACCAGCGTGCCGCAGGCAAGGCGCTGCTGTGCTGCGCGATTCCCCTCTCCGACGTGGTTTTGGAGACCAAGGAAGTGAAGGTCAATCGGGACATTCCGGTAAAGACTCTGCCGTGCCGGGTCCAGCGCATGGAAAAGCTTGCGCCCGATGTGATGGCCCTTCACCTCAAACTGCCCGCCAACGAGCGCCTGCAATTCCTGGCCGGCCAATACATCGAGTTCATCCTCAAGGACTCCGGCCGCCGCGCCTTCTCCCTGGCCAACGCGCCTCACGATGACGAGCTCCTTCAAGTGCACGTGCGCCTGGTGCCGGGTGGAAAGTTCACCACCCACGTGTTCGAGGAAATGAAGGAGAAAGACATCCTCCGCTTTGAAGGCCCCCTCGGCACCTTCGCGCTCCGCGAGGAATCCACCAAACCCATCATCATGCTCGCGGGCGGCACCGGCTTCGCGCCCATCAAGTCCCTGGTGGAACATGCGATCCACAACAAGATAGAGCGGCCCATCCACATCTACTGGGGCGCCCGCGACACTGCCGGGCTCTATATGCCGGACCTGCCTCAGCAATGGGCAGCGGCACATTCCCACATCAAGTATGTGCCCGTGCTTTCCGATGCTGCCGTAGGCTGGAATGGCCGTACGGGATTGGTGCACAAGGCAGTGTTGGACGACTTCGCCGACCTCTCCGGATTCCAGGTCTACGCCTGCGGCGCGCCGATGATGATCGAAGCAGCACAGAAGGACTTCGCCGCAGCAGGCTTGCCGGAAGACGAGTTCTTCGCGGACTCGTTCACCTTTTCCGCAAAGTAGATCCGTGAAAGCTGCCGGCAAAAAACAGTGCGTGAATTGCACCTGCGCCACCACAGGCTTCTGCCCTCGCGGTGTGGGCGTTCACATCAAGAAAGATGAAACCGATCTGGCAGCGGCATCCGCCAAGCCGCTTCGCAACAATCAGACGCTGCGGGAACAACTGCAAAAGCTGCCAAAAAACAGAAAGCAAATGCGTTACTAACGTTGGACAGCGACAAACGAAAAGGGGAGGCCGAGGCCTCCCCTTTTTTGTCTATTCCTGGGTTCAGACTTAGAACACCATGTCGTAGCTAATAGACAGCAGACGGGGACTACCAAACGGAATGCCGCCATTGAAAGTCGCGCCATTGCGATCCTTCCAATAGTCGTACTGCACCTTGATATCGCTTGATGTGCTCAGGTCGTACCGAAGAGACACAGCATAGGTGGTGTGGCGTTCGGCATCCGAGCCGAAATAGCCCATTCGACCACCCTCGATGTAGTTGCCTTCGTAACGGGCAACCGTCGCCATGGGCAGCCACTTGCCGATGCGATATCCCACCGCCAACAACTGTGCGAAGTCGTTTTCATCTGCCTCGCGACGATCGATATAGGAAAACTCGGAGCGAATCACCCAGTTCTCATAGTCAGCGTTAAAGGCCGCCGAATAGAACTTTTGACGAGTCTTTGGCCAACGATTGGTATCTGCAAAGGTGGTCAATACGCCGGCCATGGTGGGATCCCAGTACTCCCAGTCCGACTGCATATACATGAAGCGCGCTTCAAACCAATCTCGACTCAAAGTGATATCGCCGCCAGCAATGTTGCTCCACTTCTCGTTGGTCTTGGAGTGCTTGCCGTTGTAGATTTTTTGGTACGGGTTGTCATTACGCTTTTCGTTGCCGTAGAAAACCTCGGAGGACGCAGACCATTCGCCCCACTGGGAACGATTCATCAGGTTCACGCCATCGTAGTTCACGATGTCCCAACCGTAGGCCTGGGGCGGCAGGCGTACCCAAGGCATGGACAGTCCCACGTCCTGAGACTCTGAGTAGTAGAACAGCGGCAGACGCTTGCGCCCGAACTGCACGGACCATGCATCGTTGATGCTGTAGGTGCCGTAGAGCCACTCCAGGTTGGTATTGCCATTGTTAGCGCCACGGGTCACCACTTGACCCGTAACAGAGAATTTTGAGTTGAACTTGGCGGTGCCTTGCAGGCCGAGCTTGGAATCGGGCGCAGCAGACCAGCCCTGATTCTTTTCGTAGATTCCAGCCTGACCATAGTCAGCGACGAAAGCCGGGGCGGTATAGCCATTGAAATTGGTCTGAGCGGTGCCACCAAACACGCGGCCAGCGGCCAGGGTGAGGAAGCCGGAACCGCTCCAATCAATGCCATAGGCTTCCACAGCCTGGGCGGACGCGGCGCCGAGAGCCAGTGTGAGGGCAAGGGTGAGCTTCTTTGTCATGTTTGTCTTCATTCTCTCGTTCTGCCTTATTGAGCCGAATAGACAGCCTTCACGCTGCTATCCACGGCGGATTTCTCGATGTAACCGATGGCGTTGGGGTTGCCGGCCACCAGCTTTTTCACGTCGGCGCTGCCGGAGCTTTCCTTGGGCGGCGTGCCCTTGCCGGTGAAGGCCAACTTGGCCCAGTACTGCTTGGCCTGTGCAGCGGACTTGCCTACCACCTTGCTGTAGAACTCGTCGCGCAGGGCGGCAGACTCGGGCTGATCCACCAGTTCGGCAGCGCCGGCACCGGGGAGTGACGGCATCTTGCCGAGGAATATTTCAGCCACTTGCTCTTTGGTCAGACTACCCACTGGGCTCTTGGCGCTGACCACCACAACTTGGGCGTCAGCCACGGCGGTGGTGCCGAAAGCAAGCCCGGTCGCTGCGATTAGCGATAGATATTTGATGTGCATGATGCCTCTCGATAATGAAGAAAAATCAAAGTCGGAATTGGCGCACTGACGTGGTGAGACGCTGTGCGGAATCGTTGATGTTCTGGGTGGAGCGAGCCATTGCGCCCACCGAGGTAATGTTGTTGTTCACCATGGCAACGATGTTCGACATCTGGCGTTCGATCTCGAGCAAATTGCGGTTGCCCTCAAGCAAGGACTGGGTAATCTGCGCCACTGCGGCGCTCGCCTCTTCCGCCCCCTCATGAATGCTTTCCATCTTCACCGTGGTTTCCTGAACCATTGTGACGCCTGAGGAAACCCGCTCTTCGGCGCCCGCCATGCTTTGAACCGCCTCGGCCACGCCGCGCTGAATGTTGGAAATGGTGGCGGTGATTTCGCCCGTGGACTGAGCAGTACGCTCCGATAGCTGGCGAACCTCATCGGCAACCACGGCAAAGCCGCGACCCGATTCGCCTGCCCGCGCAGCTTCGATGGCCGCATTGAGCGCCAGCAAGTTGGTCTGATCGGCGATCTCCCGGATCACGTTGGCAATGCTGGAAATCTGATTGGAATAGTCGCCCAGCTTCTTGATGAGCGTAGATGAGTCGCGCACTGCGTCGGAAACCCGCCCCATCTCAATCGTGGCCTGGGTAACCACCTCGCGCCCCTCAGTCGAATGCTTGCCAGCCTGTTCCGACAGACTGCGAGCGGTTTCCGCCGACTCGCCCACCTGGGTCACGTGGCGGGCGATGGTATCCACCGCCGTCGCTGTTTCGCCGGCAGCACGGCCTTCGGCCTCGGCGCTGCCTAGCACGACCTGCACATCGGAGGACAAGCCCTTGGCGTTGGTAAACAATTCGTCGGCGCTTTGCAGCACCTGGCTGATCAGGGAGCGCAGTTGGTTCTGCATTTCACTGAGCGTCGCCATGAGGCTGCTGTCATCGCCGGCAGCAACGGGAATGGCAGCAGTCAGGTCGCCGCTGGCAATGCGGCGTGCCACGTCGCGGGCCTGAGCAGGCTCACCGCCCATTTGATGAAGAATGTTGCGGGTAATCAGGAAGGCCAGGATGCCCACCACCAGCACAGAGGGGATCCCAAAGCCGAGCATGACGCGCTGGGCCAACAAGGTGGAGAACTCCACGTCCTGGGTTTCGGTACTGGCGGTCTGGGCGTTGTACTCGACCACCTGATTCAAGGCCTTCTCGGCAGCGATGTAGTGCTGACGTTGCTGACCGCCAAGCATGTAGTACTTCTGGAAAAGATTCTTTTGGGCCGCGAAGTCTTTGTTCGCCGCCAGGGAGTTCACCAGTTCAATGATCTGCTCATCGATCTTGCGCCAGGCTTGCCATTCAGGCTCGAACTTCTTCCATAGCTCCCCTTCCGCCTCACTCTTGGGCAGAGCGGAATATCCTTTCCATACTGCATCGATCTTTTGCCACTGGGCCTGCTTTTCCTTGGCGATGTCAGCGAACTGATCCTGAGCCTCAGGATCGTTCTCCCACAGGCCTGTCTCATAAGTACTGGAACGTTGTGCAATCTGCAGTTCCTTGAGCTTTTGCAGCGCCAAAACGGAAGGCATCACCTGGCGCCCCAGAACCTCGGCGCCGCGCACTCCACTGTGGATGCCCACGAACCCGCTAATCACCGCCGCCGTAAGGGCAGTGATGGCAAGCCCGGATAGGACGAGCAGTTTGAGTTTGAGGCTGAGTCGATCAAGCATGGCGCACCGCTCCATTTTGGGAGCCGGCATTGTAAGGAATGCCAAGACGCTATGCGGAACGAGAGGCTGATAAGGCCTGGTTTTCTGAAAAAATCAGGGAACCCTTAGGCAAAATCAAGCTATTAGGAAATTCCAGATAGCTTGATCAGGCCCAAGGGCGTGGCGGACATCCGCCTGGGGCGGAGATGCGCCCCGTTATTCGCCAAGATAAGCCGCCCTGACACGCGCATCAGCGGCCAAGGCAGAAGCCGTATCGGCCAGGGTAATGGCGCCGCTTTCCATGACATAGCCACGCTGGCAGGTCTCCAGCGCCAGTCGGGCGTTCTGCTCCACCAGCAGGATCGCGACGCCGCGGGCGGCGATGGTGCGGATCAGTTCAAACACTTTCCCCACCATGATGGGCGCCAAGCCCATGGAGGGCTCGTCCAGCAACAACAGGCGCGGGCGGCTCATGAGCGCGCGGCCGATGGCAAGCATCTGCTGCTCGCCGCCGGATAGGGTGCCGGCCAGCTGTTCCCGCCGCTCATGCAGACGCGGCAGCAGACCGTAGATCTCATTCATGTCCTTTCCTACCTCGTCATCCCGACGCAGATAGGCGCCCATGGCAAGGTTCTCGGCCACCGTCATGCGTGCGAAAACGCCGCGACCTTCGGGCACCAGCGCCAAGCCGGATCCCACCAGGGCATGACTCTCTTCTTTCTCGATGCGCCGTCCGTCGTAGTGGATTTCACCCTTGCTGGGCAGCATGCGGGCCAGGGCCTTGAGGGTGCTGGTCTTACCGGCGCCGTTGGCACCGATCAGGCAGACCATCTCGCCCTCTTCGACGGCGAAGGAAATGCCTTTCACAGCGGCGATGCCGCCGTAGTGGACTTCCAGATTCAATACATCAAGCAGGGCCTTAGCCATGACTGCCCCCTAGGTAAGCTTCAATGACGCGAGCGTTCTTCTGCACGGCTTCGGGCACGTCCTCGGCGATCTTTTCGCCGTAATCCAGCACCGCGAGACGGTCACAGAGGCCCATCACCAGCTTCACGTCGTGTTCGATCAATAGCACCGTGAGGCCGTCCTTGCGCAAGCCTTCGATCAGCACACGCAACTCGGCGGTCTCGGTGGCGTTCATGCCGGCTGCCGGCTCATCCAAGGCCAGCAGCTTGGGTTCCGTCGCCAGCGCGCGGGCGATCTCCAGGCGACGCTGGTCGCCGTAACTGAGGTTGCGGGCCAGATCGTTGGCTCTATGCTCGATGCCGACGTAATGCAAGAGCTCTTCGGCGCGACGTTGAATGGCCAGCTCTTCGGCACGAGCAGCCGGGGTGCGCAGCACGGCCCCGATCACGCCAGCGCGGGTACGTACGTGACGGCCCACCATGACATTTTCAAGCGCGGTCATGTTGGCGAAGAGCCGGATGTTCTGGAACGTCCGCGCCACACCCGCCGCAGCAACGGCGCTGGGATTGCCCAGCTGGAGCGGATTTCCGTCGAACAGCACTTCGCCGCCGTCGCGTTGATAAAGGCCTGTGAGCACATTGAAGAAAGTAGTCTTACCGGCGCCGTTAGGGCCGATCAAGCCGTAGATTTCACCGACATTGATGGTGAGCGACACGTCCTTGAGCGCCTGAACGCCGCCGAACCGTTTGCCTATGCCGCGTGCTTCGAGAAGAACACTCATGCTTTTTCTCCCCGCTTTTCTTCGAGTTCCCTGCTGCGCCGGGTTTCGGGCCAGAGACCCGCCGGGCGATAGAGCATCACCGCCACCAGGGTCAGGCCGAACAGCAACATGCGCAGGGTTTCGGGATCGACGACCACCTTGCCGAGCAGCGCCTGCTGCACGGGCGTGGCGGCGTAGCGGAAGACTTCAGGCAACACCGTGAGCAGCAGACTACCGAGGATGACGCCGGGAATATGGCCCATGCCGCCCAGCACCACCATGGCGAGAATCATGATGGAGTCGATCAACTGGAAGCTCTCGGGGCTGACGAACTGCTGGAAGCCGGCGAACAGCCCGCCCGCCACGCCGCCGAAGCTGGCACCCATGGCAAAGGCCAGCAGCTTCACGTTGCGGGTGTTGATGCCGCAGGCCTTGGCCGCCACTTCATCCTCGCGGATTGCCACCCAGGCGCGACCGATGCGCGAATCTTCAAGACGAATGGAGACGACGACGATCAACAGCACCAGGGCCAGGAACAGGTAGTAGTAGAGATGGAGCGAAGGCACCGTCAGACCGAAGAGATGCTGAGTCCGATCCAAGGCCACGGGGCCCACGTGGATGCCGTCGATCTGCGTAATGCCCTGGGCGCCGTTGGTAATGTTCACCGGCGAGTACAGGTTGTTCATGAAGATGCGGATGATCTCGCCGAAGCCCAGGGTCACGATGGCCAGGTAGTCGCCTCGCAGACGCAGCGTAGGCGCACCCAAGAGCACGCCGAAGACGCCCGCCAATAGGGCGCCTGCGGGCAGCAGCAACCAGATGGGGCCATGCAAGCCACCGGGAAACATGGCCGCGATGGCGGGAAAGTGTTCGGTCAGGTGGGGGCTGGAGCAGAGAGCGTAGAGATAGGCGCCCAGCGCGTAGAAGGCCACGTAGCCCAGATCAAGCAGCCCCGCGTAGCCCACCACGATATTGAGGCCGAGGGAGAGCAGCACGTAGAGCAGGGCGAAGTCGAGCACCCGCACCCAGGCCGGGCCGGCAGCGGCACCGATGACAAAGGGCAGCACCGCCAAGACACAGGCGACAAGCGCAACGCCCCACCAGGGCTTTTTCGACATCACGACCATCACGCTCTCTCCGCCACGCGTTCGCCGAGCAAGCCGGAGGGTCGGAAGATCAGCACCACGATCAGCACGATGAAGGCGAATACATCCCGGTAGTTGGAACCGAACACGCCACCCGTCAGATCACCCACGTAGCCGGAGCCCAAGGCCTCGATCAAGCCCAGCAACAGACCGCCCACCATGGCGCCGCCCAGGTTGCCTATGCCGCCCAGCACTGCTGCGGTGAAGGCCTTGAGACCGAGCATGAAACCCATCTGGTAGTGGACCACGGAGTAATTGATGCTCACCAGCACGCCGGCCATGGCACCGAGGGCGGAGCCGATAACGAAGGTCATTGTCACCACTGAATTCACGTTCACGCCCATCAGCCGCGCCACGGCGGGATTTTCGGCAGTGGCGCGCATGGCACGGCCTAGGCGGGTGCGATGCACCAGCCAGAGCAGGCCGGCCATCACCAGGGCGGAGAAAACGATGATCGCAATCTGCGCCGGGCTGATGCGGGCGCCGCCCAAGTTGAAGGGCGTTGTCGGCAGCAACTCGGGGTAGGCGTGATAGCTGCGCCCCCAGATGAGCACCACCGAGTACTGCAACACGATGGAAACGCCGATGGCCGTAATCAGCGGAGCCAGCCGCGGCGCGTTGCGCAGGGGACGATAGGCCACGCGCTCGATGCCGGCGCCGAGGGCCATGCAGACGGGTATTGCCACCGCCAGGCCCGCTGCCAGTTGCAGCGCCGGATGCAGCCCAGCCAGGGGCTTGATGACCGCCAGGGCCGTTAGCGCCCCTACCATCACCACTTCGCCATGGGCGAAGTTGATGAGTCCGAGGATGCCGTAGACCATGGTGTAACCCAGGGCCACCAAGGCATAGACGGCACCTAGAACGAGGCCGTTGATGAGCTGTTGCAGCAGAGTGTCCATGGGGCGCGCATGTTACGGGAGTGGACAGAAAAACGGCGCTTCAAAAAGCGCCGTTTTTCAATGGGTGGAGTTGCTGAGTTACTTAGCGGCAGGCGCAGCAGGAGCGGCTACGCCAGGCGTCACCGTTTCCACAGGCACCCACTTGCCGCCTTGCACCACGTTGATGGTGATGGGGCCGTTCTTCAGGTCACCCTTGTCGTCGAACTGGATGGGGCCGATCACGCCGTTGTAGTTGGTCTTCTTCAGCTCGGCCAGGATCTTGGCCGGCTCAGTGGAGTTGGCCCGTTTCATGGCTTCAGCCAAGACGAAGACCGCGTCGTAGCCCATGGGGGCAAACAGCTCCACATCAGCGTTGAAGCGCTTCTTGAACTTATCCAGGAAGGCTTGGCCGCCGGGCATCTTCTCCTTGGGTAGGCCGGGGATGGAAGCAATCACGCCATCGGCGGCGTCACCGGCCAGTTCAACCAGCTTGGGCGTCTGGATGCCGTCGCCGCCCATCAGCTTGGCATTGATGCCCAGCGCCTTCATCTGCTTGGCCATGGGGCCGCCCTGGGTGTCGATGCCGCCGAAGAACACCAGTTCGGGGTTCTTGCTCTTGATGTTGGTCAGGATGGCAGCGAAGTCCGTGTCCTTGTCGGTGGTGTGCTCGTGAGCCAGCACTTCCACGCCAGCGGCCTTGACCGCGTTCTCGAAGGCGGCAGCCAGGCCCTGACCGTAGGAGGTGCTGTCGTCTACGATGGCAACCTTCTTCACCTTCAGGGTGTTGATTGCGTAAGCGGCACCAGCGGGGCCTTGCTGATCGTCATTGGCCACCACGCGGAAGGTGGTGGCATAGCCTTGCTGGGTGTAGCGGGGATTGGTGGAACCCGGGGAAATCTGGGGAATGCCTGCGTCGGCATAAACCTTGGAAGCAGGGATAGAGGCGCCGGAATTGAAGTGGCCCACCACGGCGACGACCTTGGCGTCCACCAGCTTCTGAGCCACGGTGGTGGCCTTGGAGGGATTGGCCTCGTCGTCTTCCGCCAGCAGCTCGAACTTCACCTTCTTGCCGCCGATTTCTATGCCCTGGGCGTTCAGGTCTTCCACGCCGAGCAGAGCGCCGTTCTTGATGTCCTGACCGATGTGGGATTGAGGCCCAGTCAGAGGAGATGCCGCGCCGATCTTGACGGTGTCGCCACCACTGGCGGCTTCCTGCTTACCGCAGGCGGAGAGGGTAAGGGCCACTGCTGCGGCCAGCAAAGTCGGGAGGAATTTCATTGGCATGACTCCAGGGGTTGGGGGTGGCGGATTGTTACGGGCGGCTTACAGGCTTGTCAATCAGGAAATCTCGGGCAAAACGGCAGGTAAAAAAAAGCCGCTCCAGACAGAGCGGCTTTCCATTTATTGCTCTGAAGCGGCAACTTACTTGAGGGACAGAATCCAGGCCACCAGCTTCTTGGCGTCGGCTTCGGTCACGCCCATGGTCTTGTTGGCGGGCATCGGGACTTGGCCCCAGGTGCCGGAACCACCTTCCAGAACCTTCTTCACCAGCTTGCCTTCGGCAGCCTTGTCGCCCTTGTACTTGGCGGCCACTTCCTTGTAAGCGGGGCCGACGACTTTCTTGTCGACGGAGTGGCAGGCCATACAGCCTTTGGAAGTTGCCAGGGCGGTTTCATCAGCAGCGTGAGCGGCACCGGCAAACAGACCGGCAGCGGCGAACAGGGCGATCAGGGAGGTCTTCATCTTCAGGCTCCAGAGTGAGTGGGTAGTAAAAAAGCTTGAGCAGTTTATAAGGATTCTGTCATCTTGCCCACCGAATCCAGGGCCGTAAGCAGGTCATGAGTGGTGGAAATGGGAGGCAAGCAGTTAACGCCGGAACATAGCCAAGCGTTGACCGAGGAATTTTCAGGCTTGGCCAGGACATCGGGTAATCCTGCCATTCCGTTGGGCACGGCCAAGACGAGGGCATTGGGGTACGGCTTGCGAGCCAAAGCCGCCTGCCAAGCGGAAAGAGCCTCTGCCGGGCCGCGCAGAATCACCAGATTGGGCGGCGTCAAATGTTCTTCAAGGGCCAGGAGCAAGGAGGCGCAACCGACAGGGTGTTCCCGCAATTGGGGGGCAAACAGGGCCAGCGTGCGCCTTGCCGCATCCAGATAACGGGGCTCCCCAAGTAGATGCCCCAGCCGTTGCAAAGCCTGGGCCGCGACGCCGTTACCGGAGGGGGTCGCGCTGTCCTGGGCAGGTTTGGGCCGCACAAGCAGGGCCTCGTGATCATGGCGGGTGAAGTAGAAGCCGCCCTGCTCCCGATCCTCGAAGGCATCGAGCAGGGTATCGGCCAACTGGCGGGCGAAGTCCAGGTCTTCCACGCGGAAGTCGGCCTGCATCAGTTCCAGCAGGGCTGCGAGTAGGAAGGCGTGGTCGTCGAGATAGCCGTTGAGATGAGCGTGCTGACTTTTATATGAGGCGAGCAGTCGCCGACTGCTCGCAGGATGAGCTTCAGCACACCCACCGAGCAAATTGGACTGCCATCCCCCCACCCCCCTTCCCGAGGAAGGGGGCGACAAAGTTGGTGCTTCGCCGCCCGGCGAAGCACCAGGTCCAGGAACCCACAAGGTTTTGCGAATGAAATCCAGCGCCCGCCGCGCCGAGTCAAGCCAGTCGGACCGCCCGAAGACACGCGAGGCACGAGCCATGCCGGCGATCATCAGTGCGTTCCAACTGGTGAGGATCTTGCCGTCCCGCCCCGGTCGCATGCGATGTCCCCGTGCGATGAAAAGCTTGTGGCGGGCCGATTCAAGCAGGGGCAGGTCTTGGGAAGCTATGGGCTTTTCTGCCTGCAAGTGCCAGTGGCTCTCGAAATTGGGCGTGCTGTCTAGACCCCAATGGGGCGCGGCCACCCGCCATTCATCGGGGTTCAAAAGCCCGCGCACCTGGCGCCGGTCCCAGACGTAATACTTGCCCTCCTCACCTTCCGAATCCGCGTCCAAGGAGGAGGCATAGCCCCCTTCCTCGGTCTGCATCTCCCGCATTACCCAGCCTGCCGTCTGCTCGGCAGCCCAGACATGGAGCGGGTCTCCAGTCAGTTGCCAAGCGTCCGCGTGGAGCGCAAGGAGAGGCCCGTTGTCGTAGAGCATCTTCTCGAAATGGGGAATTTCCCAACGCTCGTCCACGCTGTAACGACAGTAACCGCCGCCGATTTGGTCGAAGATGCCGCCCCGCGCCATGCGCTCCAGACTGAACAGGGCCGCGTGGCCTGCCTTTGCGTTGCCGTCGATCACAGCCCGGCGCAGCAGGAAATCCAGGTCCGTGGGATGCGGAAACTTGGGCGCTCCGCCAAACCCGCCGAAGCGGGGATCGAACACTTGCAGCAGATAGCCGGCCATGGCCCGAAGCGGGGCCGCATCCAGCACCACGCCCTCTGTCGCCTGGGGCAGCGTCTGTTGCATGGCTTCCCGCAGTTCCTCGTTTTGGGCGGCGATGCCGTCGCGCCGGGAGGCATACGTCGCCGCCACCCGCTCGCAGAGGTCGGGGAAGCCTGGCAGCCGATGGCGGGGCGTTTTGGGAAAGTAGGTGCCGCCGTAGAAAGGCGTGCCGTCCGGAGTGAGGAACAGGGTCAAGGGCCAACCGCCCGTCCGGCCCGTGAGCATTTGCTGGGCAGCTTGGTAAATCTGGTCCAGATCCGGCCGCTCTTCCCGATCCACTTTGATGTTCACGAACAGCCGGTTCATCACGGCGGCCACCGCCGGATCCTCGAAGCTCTCGTGGGCCATCACGTGGCACCAGTGACAAGCCGAATAGCCGATGGACAGAAGGATGGGCTTGTCTTCGACCCGCGCCTGAGCGAGCGCCTGCTCGTCCCAAGGCTGCCAATGGACGGGGTTACGAGCGTGCTGAAGGAGGTAAGGGGAGGTTTCCCCAGCAAGGCGGTTCGGCATGGTGCTTTCAAAAACTGAAATCTCAATCTAGCAGCCTCTCCGCCAAAAAATAGCTATGTTGATGGCAGGGCTCCGATATCCCTTCATGCCTTACCATGCAGCGCATCCCCCTCAGTCAATAGCAATTTGGAGACACGACATGTCGATCAAGAACATCATGGTGCATCTGGATCAGGGCCCGCGTACCGGCCTGCGTCTGCAACTGGCCGTGGATTTAGCACGCACGCATGACGCACGACTGGTGGGTGTTTTTGCCCAGCGCGGCCATGCCCATCAAGTCGGTGTGGTTGCCCAATGGCCCAGCCCCGAATACGCCGCTGCTGCCGCCGACAGCCAGACCCAATTCAACGAGGCAACCGCCGGGCTGCCCAATGCCGCTTGGCAGGATTTGAATCGGGGCAGCGATGCCGAGGTGCTGCGCCTCCTGACGGAAAAGGCCCGCTGTTTCGACCTGACGATCCTGGGGCAACATGACGCCGTGAACACCCACATCCCGGCCGAACTGGCCGAACACGTGGTGTTGCACAGCGGTAGGCCCGCTCTGGTGCTGCCCTTCGCCGGAGAATTCAGCCAGATCTTCGATCACCCCATGATCGCCTGGCACAGCAGCCCTGAAGCGGCCCGCGCCGTGAACGACGCACTGCCCTTGATCGCCGACTGCAAGGAATCCCTGGTCGTCACCATCAGCGAAAACTTCGATCGGACCGGCGACCCTGCCGCCGATGTCATGACCCACCTCGCCTGCCACGGGGTGAAAGCTCGCAGCCTGCATGTGGTGTCCGAGCCCAAGGAACTGGGGCTGATGGACGCCTTGCTCAACAGTCTCACCGACGAAGGCGCGACCCTCCTGGTCATGGGCGCCCAGGCACCCGCGGGACTCCCCTTCGGCAGCCGTGGCGGCGGCACCCACTACGTCTTCGAGCACATGACCGTGCCGGTGCTGCTGTCTCACTGACGGGGGTTCCAGCGTGTCACACGGCGCGCTGATCGACACGGTGCCCGTGACCTTGAAGAACCGTTGACTACAGTGGGTTTACCGTCCGGAGACACCCACATGGAATTACTCGATTCCTCCCAGTACCAAAGGCTCAAGGCGTCGGGCCAGTTGCCCTCGCCTCAAGGCGTGGCATTTGCGATCATCAAACTGCTGCAACGGGACGATTACCGGATCGAAGATCTGGTCCATCTAGTCCAGTCCGACCCGGCCATTGCGGGGCGCCTGCTCAAGTTTGCCAATGCCGCCATCTTCGGCAACGGGCGCCCCATCGTCTCCCTCTCCAAGGCCGTCATCTCCCTCGGCGCCTTCCGGGTACGCGATCTGGTGCTGGGCTTCTCCGTCCTGCACAACCACCGTAGCGGTGACTGCCCCGGCTTCGACTACACCCACTTCTGGTCCCGCGCCCTGGCCACCGCCATCGCCGCCCAAGCCCTGGCGCGGCAAGCCCGTGTATCCGCCGAGGAAAATTTCACCGCTGGCCTACTTTGCGACGTGGGCGAACTGGCCCTCGCCTCGCTATTTCCTCAGGAATACAGTCGCATCCACGGCAAATACCCCGCCAACGTTCTCGAACAACGGGCGGCAGAAGAGGCTGAATTCGGCACCGACCACCGTCAGCTCGGCGCCACCATGCTCGCCGACTGGGGCCTGCCGGACATCCTGGTGCAGTCCTGCTATCACTGCGAGCAACCGGAAGAGGCAGGATTCACCGAAGGCTCCCGCGCCCATCTGATCACCACCACCCTGCATTTCTCCCGCACCCTGGCGCGCATCTGCGTGGCGGGGGAAAAAGAGCAGTGGTCCATGGTGCCCGGCCTCTATTCCCTGGGTGCCCAATTGGGCATCGGCCCCGACGAACTCAGCCGCCTGGCTGACCAGATCGCCGCCCGCTGGCGCGAGTGGGGCCAGACCCTGGATATCCGCACGCGGGAACTGCCCCCCTTCGCCGACCTACTCTCCGCCGTGCCCCCGGCGGAAACGATTCAGCAAGGAGAAGCGGACAACCTCCACCGACGCCTGGCCCTGATCGTCGGCCAGCCCACCGACGCGTCGGTGCTTCACACCCAACTGGCCGGTGCCGGCTACCAGGTACAGGCTGTTCCCAACGGGGGCGATGGCCTGATGGTGGCCCTGCGCGAAACGCCGCAACTGATCCTGATCGACGTCAATTGCCCCGAACTGGACGCGGTGGCCTTCGCCCATGCCCTGCGCGAAAGTCCCCTGGGTCGGGAAGCCGTTCTGCTTCTCGTGGGCCCGGAATGCGAGCAGGACCGGCTACTGATCGGCGTGGAAGCGGGAGGCGACGATCTGCTGGTAACGCCAATGACGCCGCAGATCCTCAGTGCCCGGCTCCATGCCATCGGCCGGCTGGTGCAATTGCGGGAAGAGATTCGCCGCCAACGCCAAGACACGGTGGATTCGGCCCAGGAATGGGCCGGCAGCCGGAGGCGTTTGCTCCAGGTCGCCATGACCGATCCCCTCACGCGCTTGGCCAACCGCCGCCACGGCATGGACTTCCTTGCCGCCGAACTGAACTTCGCCCGCAGCAACAACCTGCCCCTATCGTGCCTCATGGCGGACATCGACCATTTCAAACTGGTCAACGACGACCTGGGCCACGACGCCGGTGACCAGGTGCTGGCCGCCGTCGCCCGCCTGCTCCAAACCAACGCCCGCAGCGAAGACTTGGTATTCCGCTACGGCGGCGAGGAGTTCTGCATTGTCTGCCCCGGCTGTAGTCGGGCCGACGTATGGACCATCGCGGAACGGATGCGCGCCGCCGTGGCAGCTGAAGTGATGAACCTAAGCCTCAACCATCGCCACGTGACCATCAGCATCGGCTGCGCCGAACTGGACCCCGGACACCAGACCCCCGATGATCTGATTCGCGACGCGGACAAAGCCCTCTACCGGGCCAAGCAGGCGGGGCGGAATCGGGTGGAGGGCTAGAAGCGCTCTAGGGCGCCCCCCCCATTGACGCCGGCACCCGCTCCGCCAAGACATCCAGATTCTGAACACGCGGATCAGCGTTTTCGTTCCTTCGCTCCCGCCTTCCAATGCTGGACGTAGTCGGCGATGAAAGCGCGGACAAAATCTTGTTCCCGCTCAGGCAATTCCGCCAACACTGCCAGCATTGGGTGGCCTCGTAGATCTTCCTCCGCCACCAAAATCGCCAATGGCTGATTCAGCGCGGCAGCCATGTCCTCCAGACGCTCAAGGGACGGCAATTGCACCCCGGTCTCAATCCGAGAGATGGTTTCCACCTCGACGCCGATAGCTTCCGCAAGCTTTGCCTGGGTCAGCCCCATCCGTGTACGTGCCGACTTGATGTTCTGACCGATTCGCGCTCCTAGACCATTCTGGTTTTTCTTTTTTCTCGGCATCTGATGTCGTTTCCCAAAGTCTTCACATGGTCAGCCGACATGGCGAAGTATGAAAAGATGTAAAAAGATGTGCTAGTTGACATAAAACATCGTCCAGGTAGCATGTTAAGAATATCCACCAACGTCTTCCGTTCCCAGAGAACTGGAGCGAAGTCCTCGGCCTTCCCCCTCATCAATTAGACGGATTTCCCCAGCGTGACCAGCTTGTTTTCAATAATTTCCCCGCTATGAAGCTGGTGTTGGACCAATCGATGGAGGAAAACGCTTCCGAGTTGCTACAGGGGCTCATGGAAACCTTGCCTCTCGGCGTCGCCATCACGGACCCCGCAGGGCAGGTCTTGCGGGTCAATCCGGCCTTTTCCGCAATGACAGGTTATGAGGAGGGCGAGGTCAGCGGCAGCGGCCTGACCTTCATCGATTGCCACGCCGACAACGGCACTCGAAACGGCTACTGGGCCAAGCGCAGGGATGGCAGCCTGTTCCCCCTGCACCACACCCGGCACGCGGTACACGACCGCCAAGGCGCGGTGGCTCACCACATCGCCGTCATTGCCGATCTCACCCAGCCCCCGTCTTATGAACATCCCGTTGCACGACTGGCCTACTACGACGAGCTGACCGGCCTGCCGAATCGGCAGACGTTATTGCAGCAACTGTCCAGCCTGATCGGCGATAGTCGCAGCCCGCAGGAGGGAGGCACCTTCGCCGTACTGATCATTGATCTGGATCGTTTCAAGACGTTCAACGATTCCCTCGGTCACGCCATCGGCGACGGCATTCTGTGCGAGGCCGCACGTCGCATCGAGGCAACTATCCGCCATACCGACATGGTGTCGCGTCCCGGCAGGGACGAATTCATCGCGATATTGACCAACCTAAATTCGCCGCAGGATGCCGGCATTGTCGCGACGAACATCCTGGGCGCCATGGCTCGTCCCGTGGTCGTGGACGGCCACGCGCTAACGGTGACGCCCAGCATCGGCATCAGCCTCTTCCCCCACGACGCCACGACGTCGGAAGCCCTGTTGAGCCATGCCGATACGGCCATGCACCATGCCAAGGAAAAGGGCCGCAACAACTACCAGTACTACACGCAGGACTTGAACCAGCGAGCGCAGCAGCGCATGGTTCTGGAAACGGGACTGAGAACAGCCATGGCCAGCGGCGAACTCAGTCTGCACTATCAACCGCAGGTGCATTGGAATAACGGCTCGATCATTGGCGTGGAAGCCCTATTGCGCTGGCAAAAAGCCGACGGCAGCTGGGTCGGCCCCGCTGAATTCATTCCGGTGGCGGAGGAATGCGGCCTCATCGTCGATCTCGGCCAATGGGTGCTGGATCAGGCTTGCCGCCAGCGGCGCCGCTGGAATGAACTCGGCCTGCCCCCATTCCCCGTGGCGGTGAACTGCTCCGCCTTGCAGTTTAGGCAGGGCGATTTTCTCCGACAGGTTATGGACACTCTTGCCGCCCACAACGTCGGCCCCGGCGAAATCGAACTCGAAATCACCGAGTCCGTGCTGATGTCCAACCACGAACTGGCCGGCCAGATACTTGCTGAATTCAAATCGGCGGGCATCCGCATCGCCCTGGACGATTTCGGCACTGGGTACTCGAGCTTGGCCTACCTGCGCAGGTTCGCGGTGGACCGGCTCAAGATCGACGCCAGCTTCATCCACGACCTGGAAAAGGACGCCACAAACCGGGCCATCGTCCGCTCCATCGTCGCCCTCGGGCGGAGCCTCAACATCGAATTGGTGGCGGAAGGCGTAGAAACCGACGCCATCGCAAAGGCGGCTTTCGTCTTGGGCTGCAACTATCTCCAGGGCTATGGCCTATGCCGCCCGCTGCCGGCGGACAAACTGGAAGATTGGCTCGCTGCCCGCGCCTAAGGCCTGCCCAAGAACAAATACACCGCCCGATTGCCCCCTTCGGCGACGCCGAAGGCCACGTAGGCCGGGCCGAGGGGGGTGTCGGCGGCGAGGAAGAAACTGCCGGCGCGGCGCAGGCTGCCCCAACTCATCTGATCCCGATTGGCCCAGGCATTGCCCATCTCCAGGGAGCCGCCGCCGTAGAGGGAACGGCCGAAGGGCGTCAGTTCGGCGAAACGGTAGCGGTAGGACAGCTTGCCCAGGGCCATGAAGTTGCCATCGATCTGATCGTTGCGATAGCCCGACAGGCGCTGGAAACCGCCCAGACGGAAATCGGAGTAGCCGAGGCGGCTCTTGTCCAGGAAGCCGCCCATCTCCAGGCCCCACTGCCAAGTATTGCGGCCCTCGCTGAACGCCCCCAGCGCGTTGCCTTGCCAGCGGGTATAGGGGTCGCGCCCACCGCCAAAATCATCGTGATGGCGCGCGTTGAAGAAGGAACCCGCCACACGCCAGCCTTCTCGCGGGAACGCCGCGTCGCTCAACTGATCCAGCACCAAGCTGCCGGTCAGGCCCGTCTCGGTGAAATGAATGTCCGGTACGCCGAGACTGCCGATGCGCTGGGTGGCGCGGAAGCGGCCCTGAGCCACACCCACCCGCGCCTCGCCCAAAGTGCCGAAGATGCCCACGGGCATGCCCAGATCCACGCCCACGCGATCAAAACCGCCCACCCATTGGGACACCCGCTGATTGCCCTGGAACTGGTCCTGGGTGCGGCGCTCCATCTCCACCTTGGGCGCCACGAAGACCGAGCCACCGGAACTGAGGGGTTGCACGAACTCGCTACTGAAGGCGCGAGTGCGGCCTAGTTGCAGACGGTTGCGCCATTCGCCGCCCCAATCGTTCATCCAGGCACGGCGATGGCCGATCAACACGTCGAACCCGGCACCGCCCTCGAAGTCTGTGGAGCCACCGAGGCCAAGGCGGAACATGTCCACACCCCATTCCTTTTCCACCACGTTGAAGGTGGCGCCGAAACGATCGGCGCCAGCGGCGGGCGCGGGGGTCAGGCGGTAGTCCACCCGCTCGAAGTCGCCCCGGCCCAGGAGCCGAGCCGCATCGGCCTGGAGCTTGGTATCGTCGGCCTCGTCGCCGGGCACGGTGGAAATGCCGTTGAGCAAGGCTTCGGGATTGCTGCGGCGAGTGCCTTGCACATCGACAAACGCCAGCTTGCCGGTGTAGCCCTTAGGCTGGGGGCGGGCCGCCACATGGGCCTGCCATTGGGCATCATCCAGGACCAAGGCGGCGAGGGCAGGCGCGGCAGCCTTCGCCGCTGCATAGCCCGCATCGATGCCTTCGATGGCATGGGGGAAATCCATTGAACTGATTCGGCCGAGTTCCGGCGTGATGAGCACGTCCTTGGAAGTCAGCTTGGCAAGCTGGGCCTTCACGTTCTGGCCGGCGAGGATAGAGATCATCTGCCGGGTCACGCCCAACACGTTGCCCAAATTTTCCTTGGAGGCGAGGGGCGTGCCGATGTTCACCGCGATGATGCGCTCGGCGCCCATAGCTTTGGCGGCGTCCACCGGCAGGTTGGAAACCAAGCCACCGTCCGCATAGATGTGCCCGTCCACCTCGATGGGCGCAAAGGCGCCCGGCACGGACATGCTGGCGCGCATGACCTGGGCCAGACTGCCGTGGTCGAACACCACCCCTTCGCCATTCACCAAGTCGGTGGCTACGGCGCGGAAGGGGATGGGCAAACGGTTGAAGTCGTTCACCGCCGACACGCGCCGGGTCAGGCGGGCGAGCATCCGCTCGAAACCCACGCCGCCCACGGTGCCCTTGGGCAGACTGAAGGCACCGTCCTTGTAGCCCAGCTCCAGAGAGACGGGAAAATCGAAATCCTCGTCCTTCTGTTGCTGCGAGCGCTCGGTACGCGGCGGACGATCATCGAACTGCTCGCCCCAATCCAGTTCCCGCACTAGGCGATCCAGCTCGGCTGCGGAATAGCCCGCCGAATACAAGCCACCAACAATGGCGCCCATGCTGGTGCCGGCGATGCAGTCGACGGGAATGTGCTGCTCTTCCAGGGCACGCAGCACGCCGATGTGGGACACACCGCGAGCGCCGCCGCCGGAGAGGACTAGGCAGGTTTTGGGGTG
>DASUJA010000056.1:0-2488 GCA_036279515.1 Rhodocyclaceae bacterium
GACGGCGCCCGGCTCGCCACGGGTGGCAAGCGCCTGCGCGAGGAAAGCGGCGGCTACTTCGTCGCCCCCACGGTGTTCGACGGCGTCACGCCGGAGATGCGCATCGCCCGGGAGGAAATCTTCGGCCCCGTGGTGTCGGTGCTCCGCTTCAAGGACGAGGCCGAGGCGATCCGCATCGCCAACGATTCCGTCTATGGCCTCCAGGCCAGCGTCTGGAGCCTGGACGTGAACCGCGCCCATCGCGTGGCACGCGCCCTCAAGGCCGGCACGGTGCACGTGAACCAGTACGACGACGACGACATCACCGTTCCCTTCGGCGGCGTCAAGCAATCGGGCAACGGCCGCGACAAATCGCTCCACGCTTTCGACAAATACACGGAACTCAAGACCACTTGGCTGCGCATCGACGCGGCGTGAATAAAGGAACGAACATGAACATGGGAAAAAATGAAGAACTGCTGAACCGCAAAGCCGCCGCCACGCCCCGGGGCGTTTCCGTCATGGGAACTTTCTTCGCGGAGCGCGCCAAGGGCGCCGAGCTGTGGGACGTGGAAGGCCGCCGTTACATCGACTTCGCCGGCGGCATCGCGGTCATGAACGTGGGCCACGGCCATCCCAAAGTCCAAGCTGCGGTAGAAGCGCAATTGCAGCGCTTCACCCACACCTGCTATCAGGTCGTACCCTACGAGGGCTACGTCTCCCTGGCAGAAAAACTCAACGACCTCACCCCCGGCAAACACGCCAAGAAAACCGCTCTCTTTTCCACCGGCGCAGAAGCCGTGGAGAACGCCATCAAGATCGCCCGCGCCTACACCAAGCGTAGCGGCGTGATCGCCTTCGGCGGCGCCTTCCATGGTCGCAGCCTGTTTGCCGTCTCCCTCACCGGCAAGGTCATGCCCTACAAGGCCGGCTTCGGCCCCTTCCCCGCCGAGATCTACCACGCCGCCTATCCCAAGGAAGGCACGAGCGTCGAGGCCCTGAAGCAATCCATCGATCACATCTTCAAGACCGAGATCGAGCCCTCCCGCGTGGCGGCCATCATCTTTGAACCGATCCAGGGCGAAGGCGGCTTCAACGTGATCGATGCCGACGCCGTGCGCTGGCTGCGCAAGCTCTGCGACGAGCACGGCATCCTGCTCATCGCCGATGAAATCCAGACCGGCTTCGGCCGCACGGGCAAACTCTTCGCCATGGAGCATTTCGGCGTGGTGCCCGACCTCATGACCATCGCCAAGTCCCTCGCCGCCGGCGTTCCCCTGTCCGCCGTCACCGGCCGCGCCGAGATCATGGACGCACCCAATCCCGGCGGCCTGGGCGGCACCTATGCCGGCAATCCCCTCGCCGTCGCCGCCGCCCATGCGGTAATCGAAGTGATGGAAGAAGAACGCCTGCCCGCCCGCGGCGCGGCCCTTGGCGAGCAGCTGAAGGGCTTCCTGCGCGAGCAGAGCAAAGTGCTGCCCCAGATCGCCGAAGTCCGCGGACTGGGCGCCATGGTCGCCGCCGAAATCCGCAATCCCGCCACCGGCGCGCCTGATGCGGATTGCGTCAAGCGCATCCAAGCTGCAGCACTTGAGCGCGGCCTGATCATCCTCACCTGCGGTGTGGACGGCAACGTCATTCGCTTCCTCTTCCCCCTGTCCATCGAGCAGGGCCTGTTCGACGAAGCCCTGCAAATTCTGGGATCCGCCTTCGCTCAAGTTGCCAAGGGAGCCGCCTGATGAGCACCTCCCCTCTTTCCACCCTGGCCGATGCCGGCCTAGTACAGAGCCGCGCCTACATCGACGGCGAATGGATCGGCAGCGCCACCGAGTTTCCGGTGTACGACCCGGCCACCGGCGCCCAACTGACCAACGTGGCCAATCTGGGCAAAGCCGAAACCCAGCGGGCCATTGACGCCGCCCAGAAGGCCTTCGGCCCCTGGGCTCGCAAGAGTGCCAAGGAACGTGCCGCGATCCTCATGCGCTGGTATCAGTTGCAACTGGAACACGCGGATGACCTGGCGCGACTGATGACCGCCGAGCAAGGCAAGCCCCTGGCGGAAGCCAAGGGCGAAGTGGGCTACGGCGCCAGCTTTGTCGAGTGGTTCGCCGAAGAAGCTCGCCGCGTCTATGGCGAAACCATTCCCGGCCCCGATCCCACCAAGCGTTATCTGACCGTGCGCCAGCCCATCGGCGTCTGTGCAGCCATCACGCCCTGGAACTTTCCCGTCGCCATGATCACCCGTAAGGTGGCGCCCGCCATCGCCGCAGGCTGCACCGTGGTGATCAAGCCCGCCGAACAGACGCCCCTCTCCGCCCTGGCCCTGGCCGTGCTGGCGGAACGGGCCGGCATGCCCCCCGGCGTGTTGAACGTGGTGACGGCGGATGCGCAGAACTCCATCGCCGTGGGCGAAGTGCTTTGCGCCAGCGACACCGTGCGCCACCTGTCCTTCACCGGCTCCACGGAAGTGGGCCGCATCCTGATGCGTCAGTGCGCCCCCACCATCAAG
>DASUJA010000057.1:0-13242 GCA_036279515.1 Rhodocyclaceae bacterium
CTGCTGGCCCAAGGCGCCAAGCGCGTGCTGATCTCCGCTCCCGGCGGCGACGACGTGGATGCCACCGTGGTGATGGGCGTCAATGAAGCCGTGCTCAAGGGCGACATGACCGTGGTTTCCAACGCTTCCTGCACCACCAACTGTCTGGCCCCCGTGGCCAAGGTGCTGGCCGAGAACATCGGCATCAAGCAAGGCCTGATGACCACCATCCACGCCATCACCAACGACCAGGTGACCGTGGACGTGCGCCACAAGGACCTGCGTCGCGCCCGTGCCGCTTCCGCCAACATCATCCCCACCAAGACCGGCGCCGCCAAGGCCGTGGGTCTGGTGCTGCCCCAACTGGTGGGCAAGTTCGACGGCTTCGCCCTTCGCGTACCGACCATCAACGTTTCCCTGGTGGACCTGACCTTCACCTCCGAGCGCGCCACCACCAAGGACGAAATCAACGCCCTGATGACCGCCGCCGCCAATGGCCCCCTGAAGGGCATCATGGCCGTCAACAACGAACCGCTGGTGTCGTCCGACTTCAACCACACCACCGTGTCCTCCACCTTCGACGCAACGCAAACCCGCGTCATCAAGGGTGAAGACGGCTCCACCCTGGTGAAGGTCCTGGCCTGGTACGACAACGAGTGGGGTTACTCCTGCCGCATGCTCGACGCCGCCCGCGCCTGGATGAACGCCAAGTAATTTCGGCAAGCATCAAAACAAAAAGCCGCCAGAGGAAACTCTGGCGGCTTTTTGTTTTTCAGGCACGTACGGCCCAAGCATGTCGCCCGTTCGTCCTGAGCGTCCCACAGGGATTTGCTCCGCGGCATAAGTGCGAAGCACTGAAGTCGAAGGATAAGATTTGGCACTCAGTGCGTTCACTCATCCTTCGACTTCACTCCCTTCGGTCGCGACGCTCAGGACGAACGGTGACGAGGATTGAAGCTTTGCGTTTGTTAATCAAACCTCGCTCACGAACTTGCTCTTGGGCCGGCGCACCTTCTTCAGATTCACCAGCCAATCCTGGCCCGCATCCCGATAGCCCAGGGGCAGCATCAGCACGGAACGCAAACCACGCTCGCGCAGCTTGAGGATGACATCCAGCTTGTCCGGGTCGAAGCCTTCCATGGGCGTGCAATCGACGCCCTCTTCCGCAGCAGCCACCATGGCAGTACCCAATGCGATGTAAGCCTGACGGGCGGCATGCTGGAAATTCACCTCAGGGCCTCGCGCCGGATACCAGCCCAGCAGCTTCTGCCGATAGGCTTCCCAGCCTTCGTTGGTACCGCCCCGCTCCTGGTTGGTGAAGTCGAACATCATGTTGATGCGTTCGGCGGTGTAGTCATCCCAGGCGGCGAAGACCAGCAGATGGGAGCAATCGACGATCTGGGTCTGATCCCAGGAAATGGGCTTGATCTGCTCCCGCACGGCCTTGTTCTTGACCACGATGATCTCGAAGGGCTGCAAGCCGCTGGAGGTGGGCGCCAGACGGGCCGCTTCCAGAATGCGTTCCACTTTGTCTTCCGGCACAGCCTTGGCCGGGTCCATCTTCTTGGTGGCATAGCGCCACTTGAGTAGATCCAACAGCATCTTTTTCCTTTCTCTGCGTAGGTACGAAGCGGGCAGCGGCATGCCGCCCTTACGGCTCATGATAGACGGGAAAAGAAAAAAACCACCGCAATGGCGCGGTGGCTTGGGGGCGGTAGAACAAAGGAATCAGAACAGGGAGACGCTTGAAACCCCAGATAGTCCCGATAAGCCCTTCGCCGCCGCATTGATGTTGGCAATGACGGTCTGATTCACCGGAGGCATATCCGACGCCCCAGTGGAACTCGCGCTCAAGGCCGCTGCGGCAGCGGCGGCCTGCTGACTGTCCTTGGGCTGCTCGCCCTCCTTGGTCCCCAACATGCGCTCCTTCATGCGGCGCTCGATTTCGCCTTCCTTGGCCGCATGCTCGGCGGGCGGCAGGGCAGCCAGCTCTTCCTCGGTGATGCCCATTTCTTTCATGATCGCTTCCCGCAGGTGCTGCTCGGGCGTCTTGCTCAGATAGTCGCGGAAGAAGTCCAGGGCATCGGTGTATTGGTTCTTCTGGACCGGTTGTGCTGCCGCAGCCTTGGCGGCAGCGGAGGATGACCCGACGCTGCCGGCAGCAGACTGCGCCTGAGCCAGCACCGCCTGGAAACCTCCGTCATTGCTGGGCTGGCGGCTGGCGGAAACGCCTGCGCTTTGGGCGCCGGCGGAAAGGGTATCGACTTTCATGGATAGGACTCCGTGAACAACAATGTGGTGCGTATAACGCAAAGCCCGTACCAAGCCAGGACATGGCGCATCTGCGACCACTCAGCACAATTCGCCGGTTCCGCCCCGGCAAGATTGGCTGCGCTGCCAGCAGATATTGCCGCCCAACACTCAAGGGAGCCCCCGGACAAGGCTCACCGATGCTGCCAAATCCCCAGAAATAAGCCCGCAGCCTGTAAAATCTCCAGCTTCAACCATTTGGCGCCACCCACTGGCCAATCGTGTCCGGCACTCATCGTCCCCTCCGCCTCGCAATCAACGGCTACGGCCGCATCGGACGCTGCTTTCTCCGCGCGATCCAGGAGTCGCCCCTGGGTGAGCACTTTCAGGTGGTCGCCATCAACGAGCCGGCGGATCTGCCCAGCATCACCTACCTGACCCGCTTCGATTCCACCCATGGCCGCTTTCCCGGCACCGTGGCCGAAGCCGAAGGCGGCCTGCAAATCGACGGCCGCTTCATCCCCGTGACCCATGCCGACACGCCCGAAGGTGTGGATTGGAAGGGCATGGACATCGACTTGGTAGTGGAATGCTCCGGTCAGTACAGCAGCCGCGAACAACTGGCCCGATTCATCGCAGCCGGCTGCCCGCGCCTGCTGCTCGCCCATCCGGCCAACAGTGCCGAGGACGTGGATGCCACCGTGGTGTTCGGCATCAACCAGCAGCAACTGGCTGGCAACGAAGTCATCGTCTCCAACGCCTCCTGCACCACGAACGCCGTGGTGCCCGTGCTGCAACTACTCGACGACGAACTCGGCATCGAGCACGGCCTGCTCACCACCCTGCATTCGGTGATGAACGACCAGCCCCTGATCGACGGCTATCACCACGCAGACCTGCGCCGAACCCGGTCTGCCATGCAGTCCATCATCCCCGTTTCCACCGGCCTCGCCCGCGGCGTGGAGCGCCTGCTGCCGCAACTCGCCGGCCGCATCCAGGCCAAGGCGATCCGGGTGCCCACCTTCAACGTGTCCGCCATCGACGTGGCCCTGCAAGTGCGCCAGGACGTAACCGCCGAAGCGGTGAACGACCTGCTCTGCGCCGCCGCCAAAGAAGGCCCGCTCAAGGGCTTGCTGGCCTGCTCCCACGAACCCCACGCCTCGGTGGACTTCAATCACGACCCGCACTCGGCCATCGTGGACGCTGGCCAAACCAGGGTCAGCGGCGGACGGCTGGTGAATCTGCTGGTCTGGTTCGACAACGAATGGGGCTTCGCCAATCGCATGGTCGAAGTCGCTCACCACTGGCTGCGCACCGCAGCCAAGCTCTGAATTCAAACTGCTTCAGGAGTCTCCACATGAAAGTTCTCAAGCTCGCCGATCTCGATGTCAAAGGAAAGCGCGTCTTCATCCGTGCCGACCTGAACGTGCCCCAGGACGAACAGGGCAACATCACCGAAGACACCCGCATCCGCGCCTCCGTGCCCGGCATCAAGCTGGCCCTGGAACGGGGTGCCGCCGTGATGGTGACCTCCCATCTGGGCCGTCCCACCGAAGGCGAGCTGAAGCCCGAAGATTCCCTGGCCCCCATCGCCCATCGCCTGGCCGAATTGCTGGGCTGCAAGGTGCCCCTGATCGACAACTGGGTGGACGGCGGCTTTGAAGTGGAACCCGGCCATGTGGTGCTGCTGGAAAACTGCCGCGGCAACAAGGGCGAAAAGAAGAACAACGACGAGCTGGCCCAGAAGATGGCCAAGCTCTGCGACATCTACGTAAACGACGCTTTCGGCACCGCCCACCGGGCGGAAGCCACCACCCACGGCATGGCCAAGTACGCGCCCGTCGCCTGTGCCGGCCCCCTGTTGGCCGCCGAGCTGGACGCCCTGACCCGCGCCCTGGAAAAGCCCAAGCGTCCCCTGGTCGCCATCGTGGCCGGCTCCAAGGTTTCCACCAAGCTCACTATCCTCAAGTCCCTCGCTGAAAAGGTCGACCAGTTGATCGTCGGCGGTGGCATCGCCAACACCTTCATGGTGGCCGACGATCTGCCCATCGGTAACTCCCTGGCCGAACTGGATCTGGTGGAAGAAGCCCGCAACATCATGGACGCCATGGACAAGCGCGGCGCCTCCGTGCCCATCCCCGAAGACGTGGTGGTGGCCAACGAACTGTCCTCCCACGCCCGTGCCAACCGCGTGCCCTCCAGCGAAGTTCAGCCCGACGACATGATCCTGGACATCGGCCCCAAGACCGCAGCGCGCCTGACCAACATCCTGGCCCACGCCGGCACCATCGTCTGGAATGGTCCGCTTGGCGTGTTCGAGCATGACCAGTTTGGCGGCGGCACTAAAATGGTCGCAGCGGCCATCGCCCACTCCCCGGCCTTCTCCATCGCTGGCGGCGGCGACACCCTGGCAGCCATCGCCAAGTACCACATCGAGAACCAAGTGGACTACATCTCCACCGGCGGCGGCGCGTTCCTGGAATTCCTCGAAGGGAAGAAACTGCCTGCGGTGGAAATCCTCGAACAACGCTTCAACGGCTGATCTTTCGACTCTCCACTCACCACTCTCGACTTGCCCATGACCCGCGCCACCAAAATCGTTGCCACCCTCGGTCCCACGTCCAGTGACGCCCACATCCTCGCCGCTCTGGTTGAGGCAGGTATCGACGTGGTGCGGCTCAACTTCTCCCACGGCAAACCCGAAGATCATCGGGCCCGGGTGGAAGCTCTGCGTACGGCGGCCCACAAGGCCGGCCGCACGGTGGGCGTCATGGCCGATCTGCAAGGACCGAAGATCCGCGTCGGCAAGTTCGCCCAGAACAAGATTCCGCTCAAGGCCGGCCAAGCGTTCATCCTGGACGCTGCCTGCAAGCTGGGCGACGACACCCGCGTCGGCCTCGACTACCCGGAACTGATCGACGACGTGGAAGTCGGCGACGTGCTGCTGCTAGACGACGGCCGCGTGGTGTTCGACATCGAGCGCATCGAAGGGCAGGAGATTTTCTGCGTCAATCGCCACGACGGCGAACTCTCCAACAATAAGGGCATCAACAAGCAGGGCGGCGGTCTCTCCGCTCCGGCGCTGACGCCCAAGGACATGGAAGACATCCGCACCGCCGCTAGTCTCAACGTGGATTACGTGGCCGTGTCCTTCCCCAAGTCCGGCGCCGACATGCGTCAGGCTAGGGAGCTTCTGCATGAAGCCGGTTCCGACGCTTTGGTGGTGGCGAAGATCGAACGGGTGGAAGCCATCGCCAATCTTGAAGATATCCTCCACGCCACTGACGGCGTGATGGTGGCGCGCGGCGACTTGGCCGTGGAAGTGGGCGACGCCGCCGTGCCCGCCCTGCAAAAGCGCATCATCCGCACCGCCCGCGAGTTCAACAAGTTCACCATCACGGCAACGCAGATGATGGAATCCATGATCCACTCGCCGGTGCCCACCCGCGCCGAGGTGTCGGACGTGGCCAACGCCGTGCTGGACGGCACCGACGCGGTCATGCTTTCTGCCGAAACCGCCTCCGGCGATTATCCGGTGCAGACCGTGGAAGCCATGGCCCGTGTGTGCGTGGAAGCGGAGAAGTCCCAGGAGGTGACGCTGGAAGGCCACTTCCTCAATCGCGTGTTCCATCGCATCGACCAATCCATCGCCATGGCTGCCCTGTTCGCCGCCCATCACCTGAAGGTGAAGGCCATCGCGGCACTGACCGAATCCGGCTCCACCGCCCTATGGATGAGCCGCCTCAACTCCGGCGTGCCCGTCTATGCGCTGACGCCCAACGTGCGCACCCGCTACCGCGTGGCGGCCTTCCGCGACGTGTATCCACTACTGATGGACTTCACCACCAAGGATCGGGAACGTCTGCTATGGCAGGCGGAAGAGGCCCTGATGGCGGCAGGCGTGGTGGAAGAAGGCGACCTGATCATCCTCACCGTCGGCGAGCCCATCGGCCAAGCCGGCAGCACCAATACCCTCAAGATTGTCAAAGTCGGAGAGCACCGTCCGACGGCGGCTCCCAACCCCAACGTTTAAACCAAATTCGTCAAATCCCTAGGAGGAAACCATGCCCCTCGTCTCCATGCGCCAACTGCTGGACCACGCCGCAGAAAACGGCTACGGCCTGCCCGCTTTCAACGTCAACAACATGGAACAGGTCTGGGCCATCATGGAAGCGGCCAACGAGCTGGACGCTCCCGTGATCATGCAGGCCAGCGCCGGCGCCCGTAAGTACGCCGGTGAAGCCTTCCTGCGCCACCAGATCCTGGCCGCGCTCGAAGCCTATCCCCACATTCCCGTGGTGATGCACCAGGACCACGGTCAATCCCCTGCCGTCTGTATGGCTGCAATCAAGTCCGGCTTCACCTCCGTGATGATGGACGGCTCCCTGGAAGCCGACGGCAAGACCGTGGCCTCCTACGAATACAACGTGGCCGTGAGCCGCGAAGTGGTGAAGTTCTCCCATTCCATCGGCGTTTCCGTTGAGGCCGAACTGGGCGTGCTCGGTTCCCTGGAAACCATGAAGGGCGACAAGGAAGACGGCCACGGCGCCGAAGGCCACATGACCCGCGAGCAACTGCTGACCGACGTGGAGCAAGCCGCCGACTTCGTCCGCCAGACCAACTGCGACGCCCTGGCCATCGCCATCGGCACCAGCCACGGCGCCTACAAGTTCACCAAGAAGCCCACCGGCGACATCCTGGCCATCGACCGCATCGCCGAGATTCACGCCCGCATCCCCAACACTCACTTGGTGATGCACGGCTCCTCCTCCGTACCGCAAGAACTGCTGGCCGAGATCCGCGAATTCGGTGGCGACATGAAGGAAACCTACGGCGTGCCCGTGGAAGAAATCGTGAAAGGCATCAAGCACGGCGTGCGCAAGGTGAACATCGACACCGACATCCGCCTCGCGATGACAGGTGCTGTGCGTCGCTATCTGGCCGAGAACCCCAGCAAGTTCGACCCCCGCGACTTCCTCAAGCCTGCCCGCGAAGCCGCCAAGCAGATTTGCAAGGCCCGCTATGAAGCCTTTGGTTGCGCCGGCCAGGCCAGCAAGATCAAGGTGATCCCCCTTGAAAAAATGGCTGAGCGTTACGCCAAGGGCGAGTTGAATCAGATCGTCAAATAAGCCAACCGCTTCCACCGGAGCAAGCAAAAGGGCCGCGATCGCGGCCCTTTTGCTTTCCTGCGTTTGCGACGCCCCTTGTCCTGGAGTCGCGGCTCGGCAACATAGTTGTACAATGCAACTATATAATTTTGCCTTCATCCGAGAGCCGCCCATGTCCGCCAACGTGAACACCATCGAAAGCATCCGAACCGCATCCCGCCGCCTTGTTCGGGAATTGGGCTTCATGAGCCCGGTGATCGCCGCCACCGACCTTGCGCCTTCCGCCGTCCATACCCTGCTGGAAATCGACGTGCGCGGCCCCATGACCGCGCTACAACTGACCAAGCTCCTGGGTCTGGACAAATCCAGCATCAGCCGCCTGGTGAAAAAACTGGTGGAGGCGGGCGAGCTTCAACAGGAGACAAGCACCGAGGATGGCCGCCACAAATGGCTGACCTTGACCCGGCAGGGTCGCAAAACCGCCACCGCGCTCCACGCCTTTGGGCGGACCCAGGTGGAAGGCGCGTTGCAGCATCTACCGCCGGCCCAGCGTCCGGCGGTCATCGCCGGGCTGGAAGCCTACGGCGGCGCCCTCGAGAAAAACCGCACCGGCACCGCCACGATCGCAACCACCCAGGCCATCCTCAAGACCGGCTACCAGCCCGGCATCATCGGTCGCATCGCCCAGATGCACGGCACCTACTATGCCCGTAAAGCCGGATTCGGCCAGTTCTTCGAAAGCAAGGTGGCGAGCGAGACCGCCGAGTTCGCCGGTCGGTTGGATAGACCGAAAAATCAATTGTGGTCGGCTTGGCTGGGGGATGCGTGGGTCGGCTCCATCGCCATCGACGGGGAAGATCTGGAACCCGGCAATGCCCACCTGCGCTGGTTCATCGTCGACGACGCGGCGCGCGGTCAGGGGCTGGGCAAGCGCCTGCTCGACGCCGCCATCGCCTTTTGCCGCCGCCAGGATTTCCAGCGGATCACCCTGTGGACGATCCATGGCCTGACGGCGGCCCGCCACCTCTACGACGCGGCAGGATTCAAATTGGAAGAAGAAGTGAATGCCAGCCAATGGGGCAAGAAAGCGCGAGAGCAGCGGCTGGTGTTGCGGCTTTCCTGAACCGGCGACGAAGCGATTTGTCGCCGGGCGACATCACCCGCCTGCGGCAATGTCCGCGTAGCGCAACAAAGCCAGCCCGGGGAACCCCGCCAAGCCACACTGCTGTCTGGGATGTTTGGGGGAATTCCCTCGCACGGCGCGTCCTACCTGAGATAGCAGCGGAGTTTCGATGCGAGGACTCGATTCTTTTGAGCCTACGGAAACCGGCAACGGGTGGTGCCTTTCGTTACGCGCCGTGCCGGGTGTTCGCCCCGGCGGGCGAGGGCAGAGCCCTCGCCCATGGCCTACGACAGCCCCCCCCACCTACCCTCCCCCGCCGAGCGGGGGAGGTAACTAGTCGCCTCCGCCCTTGGGGCGGAGGATGGGAGGTGGGCGTTTCCTTCCAGCTTGCTGCGGCGAGCAGCCGCAGCCCCAGCTTCGCCGGCCCTTCGGGCTGCCCTCGCCGCGAAAGCCTCGACGGGCTCCTTCGACAAGCTCAGGACAGGTTCGCGCAAACTCGCCTTCGGCTCAGACACGCGCCCCCGGACTGCCCCCGTCGAGACTTCCTCACTCGGCGGCTCTGATGGGAATTCAAAAGCTCGCAAAGCGACCGGCTTGCGGCTTGTTGATCTTTGCGATTCACAGTTGCCGCAGGTTGGGGTGAGCATCGCGAACCCCAACATTCTTGCGTCGGCATGGCGTTGAGGTTCGCGATGCTCACCGTCAACCTACGCAGGACTTCCTCGCTCGGTGGTTCAGATGGAATTTGAAAAACTCGCCATAGCGAAGTTTCCAAAGTCCATCGACCTCTCGTCGTGCATCGCGTGGTCGCCGTAGCTCGGCAGTTGATCGGTGAATCCACGGCTTCGTGGATTCACGCGCATCAATGCCTCAATGCCAAACGGCACGCTCCCCCATCATGACCGCAACGGTGGCGGCAGGCACGGGTTTGCTGAGGAAGTAGCCCTGAATCTGGTCGCAACCGAGGGTACGCAGTACGTCCAGCTGCTCCCGTGTTTCCACCCCTTCGGCGCAGACATCCAGACCCAGGCTGTGAGCCATGGCGACGATGGCATTGACGATCTGCACGTCGCTGGCGCTGCCTTCGATTTCCGATACGAAGGATCGGTCGATCTTCAGGCAATTGATCGGCAGGCGTTTGACGTTGCTGAGGGAAGAATAGCCGGTACCGAAATCGTCCATGGCGATGTGCACGCCCAGGTCACGCAAACGTGAGAGTGTGTTGATGCTCTTCTCGGACATGGCCACGCTTTCGGTCACTTCAACTTCCAGCCACTCAGGCTCCAGGCAGTAGTGTTCCAACGCGCGGCGGACGTGATGAACGAAGTCCTCGTTCTGACACTGGAGCGGCGAAAGATTGATCGCAATCTTCACTGGCGGTAACCCAGCATCCACCCATTCGCGGTGCTGGCGACAGGCTTCGCGCATGACCCACTCGCCCATTGCGACGATCATGCCGCTCTCCTCGGCAAGGGGAATAAAGTGAATCGGCGGCACCATGCCGCGTTCCGGATGATGCCAACGGATGAGCGCTTCCAGCCCCACCAGCCGACCATGCTCCGTACCTGTCTTGGGTTGGTAATACAGCTCGAATTCGTTGCGTTCCAGGGCTTGGCGTAGCGCAACGCCGAGTGCCATCCACTCGTTCAGATCGTTGTTCATCTCAGTGGAGAAGAAGCGGTAGCAATTACGGCCTTGCCCCTTCGCTGCGTACATGGCGGTATCCGCGTTGCGCATCAGCACGTCCGACGTAGTCCCGTCCTGGGGAAATACGGCAACGCCCATGCTGGCGCCGGGATACAGCGTGTGCGAGCCAACGACACAGGGCGCGGAGATCGCTTCAAACATTTTTGTCACCACGGTGTCCTGGCCCTGGACCGTCATGTCGCCATGCAAGACGATCACGAATTCGTCACCGCCGAACCGGGCTACCGTGTCGTCTTCACGCAGCATGCCGCGCATACGGAGCGCAATCACTTTCAGCAGTTCATCGCCGACCTCATGGCCGAGGGTGTCATTGATACTCTTGAAGTTGTCCAGATCCACGAAGACCACGGCCATTCCTTCTGCCTGCCGTTGTGCGCGGGCAATAGATTGTTCCAATCTATCCTTGAGCAAAGTGCGATTGGGCAGCCCGGTAAGTACGTCGTGAGTTGCCTGATGGAGCAACTTCTGCTCAATAGCTTTGCGTTCCGTCACATTGCGGCCGATAGCAAGAGCACCCACGGTTTGGCCGTCCGCATCGCGCTCAGCCACCACATACATTTCGTGGCTCACCACATTGCCGTTTTCGCCGATCCACTCCAGCAATATCTGTTCGGATCGTCCCGTTTGCATGACCGAGCGAAGACGCTGATGGAAAGCATGCTGGGCCATGGTGGGGCGCCATATCCGGCTTTCTTCAACATTTCTATCGAGAGCCACGTCAATCGGAACCCCCGTTTCCCGAGCAAAAGCCGGATTGACGAAGACACGGCGACAATCCAAATCGTAGCGAATGATCACGTCGGGAGAATTGTCCAGCAAGGTCCGCAAGCGCTGCTCACTCTGGGCGACTTCGGCGCGCATGGCCTTCTCTCGTTCCAACAAATGCCTCCTACGCTCCATCATCGCGTTCACATCCCGCGCCAGGGCGCCGATCTCATTGTTTTGATTGCCAGTGCCCGGCATCAATTGATGGCCCCGCTGCAAGTCTTCGGAGAAAACCTTGATGGGACGGATGATGGTGCGCAACACGACAAAGGCAACAGCAAAGGCAACGATCAGCGCCTCGGAAAGCAGAATCACAACCGCCATGCTCGAATAACCGGATGCCTGCCTCTCGATAAAATCACGGTTGGCCGTAAGCTCGACTTCCCCCACCGATTCGGTGGAATCGAAGGGCGACGTGACGCGCCGCTTCACCACCAGATTTCCAGTGCTCGCCGAAACTTCCGTTCCCACATCCACCAAGGTCTGCTGTAGGGAGGAAATACGAACGGCCGCCAACGAGTGATTAGTCATCAAGCCGTGCGCGATTTCTTCCGCCAACGCCTTATCCCCCACAAAACAGGCAATCCGCACGGTGCTTTCCACGGTGGAAAGCAGATCGTCGATATGGCCGATCTGTCTATCGCTCTCCAGGCTACGCACAAAGTACAAGCTGCACGCCGAAAAGAAGATGGATAGAACGACGCCCACCATCAGGATGGCCAGTGAAGTATTGAAAACCAAGCTACGTGATCGAGCCTCCCGCCACGGCAATAACCTCATGCCGTGTGCCGCCCAACTTGCCATGTATTTGAGAATCGTCATGAGCGCTATTCCGGCAAGGCGTAGACCACCCGCACGCGGGAAGTCAGGCTCTGACGATCTACGTAGCCAATGGCGGCGGGATCTTTGCCCACTCGTTCCACCACGTCGGCATCCGTTGGAAGCTCATCAGGTGGCACCGTGCGTCCGGAAAAAACCAGGCGTGCCCAATAGGCGCGCATTTCACTCACACTCTTGCCCAACAGCCCCTTGTAGAAAGCCCGTCGGACTGGCGTATCGATTCCCGGTTCGATAGGAACGACGGCGGCACCGTTTGGCAGACGTCGATAGCGGCCCGTGAAAATATTGATCACATCATCGCGGGATACCTGGGTCACAGCACTCGACGCAGCCATGATCACAACCGTTTCAGCCTCTACGGCGCCCGCTGTCAGTAGCCCAAAAGCGACCACGGCACAAAGGATCAGCGAGCGTTTGTTCATGATCAGAACAGGAAGTCCAATGCTGCAGACCAAAGATTCATGTCTTTGAAATGGCGGTTTTCAGCGGGAACGCTATACAGACTCGGATCGACGATGCTTTCCGGATCCTGATAGCGGATCAAGGCCCACTGAACTTTCAGTGCCGTGTTTTTCGTAATGTCATATCGACTGCCTATTCCCAGACTCGACTGATTGACCACTGACAGCGCCTGGGCACTGCCCGCCGCCAGAATCAAGGCATCTAACCCAACACCCGACGAAAGGCCCGTTGATATGAAATTTCTATCACTTCTCTGGACGGTATAGCTTCCATAAGGGGTCCAGTCGCCGACCCGATAGGAAAGCATGCTGTACAAGGTCTTCCGCAACGGCCACCCAGGGGATACGTCGTAGGCATAGCTTGCCATCCCTTGCCATCCATCCGCGTCGTAGGCCAACGCTACTTGGCGAAAATAGACACGCCTACCTTGCATGGAGAGACGGTTAGCGATCTGAGCGCCGTTCGGGGACAATGCTTGCAATGACTGCATAAACGCTATGGTTGGTGCATCGGTTACGGGCCTTTCAAAGACTCTCAAACCAGACGCAATGCGACCACTCCATCCGCTCTTCACGAACTCAAATAAACCGCCGCGAATCAAGGACCCGGAAAAATCGTAAACCGTCGTTCCATAGTCGAGCTTGTCCATCATCCGGCCACCGAAGGCCTTCACGCGTAACAGGCCACCCGATACTGGCTGCGTCCACTCCCCGTCACCGCCGTTAAAAGTGCGCGGATAAAAAATAGTGGGCTGACGGATGGTCACGTTGGCATAGCCGATGTCTGCCGAATCGCCCAGCATGTACATCTCGTTTGCCAAGCGACCGAATCGGAGGACTGCATCCTCGACGGGGCGATATTTGAGAAAAGCGAGGGAGATTGAAGGCCTGTAGCTCCCTTCGGCATCGAGGCGACTCGTCACCTGCATGGACGCTTCAAATGTTTTACGCAGGGATGCGGAGAACTGAACTCCCAGGATCGAGTCCGGTGCAAGGCTGATCCGCCCGG
>DASUJA010000058.1:0-5983 GCA_036279515.1 Rhodocyclaceae bacterium
GGGCTCTGAGGAACTGGCCACCACGGCGGCAGAGATGTCGAGTCAGGCCAACGGCCTACAGCGGCTCGTGGGCTTCTTCAAGGTTGCGGGTGCCCCCCAAGGTGACCAGTTTGCGCCGACGAAACGCCAAGTCGCCCCTGCAGCACGGCCCGCGTCCCGCCAGCCCGCCAAGGATGCGGACGACAAGGACTTCGCACATTTCTAGGAGGCCATCTTGTCTAACGCAAACGCTGAACAAGTGGGTACCGCGTCACTCCTGCGGGGCGCTTCCTCGGGGATAACGACATCACTTCGATTTTTGGTGTCGAGGCATTTATTCCGGACACCAGTGCGCTTTTTGCGGGAGTGACAGTGCCATTTTTAGACATGGACGATTTTTGACGCTCCGGCTCTGGGGCAACAACCCATGCCACTCAGCCTATTGGAATAGTCCTCCAGACGCACGTTCTGAGCCTCCTCCACAAAAACTCGAATCTTTTTCTCCGGGTGATGTCTGTTGACGTGGGTCAGCAAATATCAAAGCAACCCTACGGAATCCCTTGGCATTCTGAAATCTCTTTCTACTATTGATTAAGGAAAGGCCGAGTACGCCTCCATTCGTCATTTCGCCGAACGCCGGGTTCCAGTGTTTGCAAGCACCTGGACGCTGGGTTTCGTCTGCGTGGCGTGTTGTTCGGCAGTTCCATAAGGCCCCCCAAGGGGGGTAGCAAAGTCGATCCGAGGGAGCCATGCCAAAAACAATCATGATCGTGGACGACTCCGCCTCCTTGCGGCAGGTGGTGGCCATCACCCTAAAGGGCGCGGGTTACGACGTGGTCGAGGCCTGCGATGGCAAGGACGCCTTGAGCAAGTTGGACGGTCGCAAGCTGCATCTCATCATCAGCGACGTGAACATGCCGAACATGGACGGCCTCACCTTCCTCAAGGCGGCCAAGCAACTCCCCGCCTACAAATTCACCCCAGTGATCATGCTCACCACCGAGGCTGGCGAGGGCAAGAAGGCCGAAGGCCAAGCCGCCGGCGCCAAGGCGTGGGTGGTCAAGCCCTTCCAGCCTGCCCAGATGCTCACTGCTGTATCCAAGCTGGTTCTGCCCTAGGAGCACTCCTATGTCGAAGCAAATTGCTGTCAGCGGCGAGTTCACCATCTTCAACGCCATTGCCCTCCGCGAAAAATTTCTCTCGGCGCTGAACGAGACGGATAGTTTGGAAGTGGACCTGAGTCAGGTCAGCGAGATCGACAGTACGGGAGTGCAGTTGATGCTGGCCGCCCAGCGCGAAGCGGAGGAACGGCAGAAGGGGCTGTACTTCACCCACCTCAGCCCGGTAGTGGCCGACGTGCTGGCACTCACCGATCTCAGCGCCAGTTTCGCTCCACCGCTCCAATCCCCCGCCTGACGAGGACACCGCCCATGACCACCCCCATGGATGACGCGCTCCAGACTTTCATCGCGGAAAGCCGCGATCTGCTGGAGCAGATGGAAGATGCCCTGCTGCGCGTCGAGCAAAGCCCGGATGACCCCGACATCATCGCCGCGATCTTCCGTGCGGCGCACACCATCAAAGGTTCGGCGGGATTGTTCGGCATCGACCACATCGTGTCATTCACCCACGTAGCCGAGAGCGTCCTGGACAAAGTGCGCAACCATGAATTGCACATGAACTCGGATCTGGTCGCCCTCTTCCTCGCGGTCTGCGATCACTTGGGTACGCTCATCGATCTGGTGGCTGATAGCGGAGAACCCAACGACGAAATGCGCAAGACGGCGGATGATTTGATCGCCCGGCTTCGGGTGCATCTGGGCCAGTCCCCTGCGGCTCAGGCAGGCGAGAAAGCGAAGGCATCGGAAGACCTTGAGCAATCGGCCGCCGGCGACGGTCACTTTGACAATTGGCACATTTCCCTGCGCTTCGGCCCCGACGTGCTGAAAAGCGGCATGGACCCTCTGGCCTTCATCCGCTACCTCTGCACCTTCGGCACCATCGAGCGCATCGTACCGATCACGGACGCCCTGCCCAAGCTTTCAGACATGGATCCGGAAGCGAGCTACCTGGGCTACGAAATCCGCTTCAACACCTCCGCCGACAAAGCCACCATCGAAGGCGCCTTCGAGTTTGTGCGGGACGATGCACAAATCCACATCCTGCCGCCCCACAGCAATATCTCCGAATACCTACGGCTGATCGAGGAACTGCCCGAAGAAGACCTGCGCCTCGGCGAAATTCTCATCCGTTGCGGCAGCGTCACCAGGGCCGAAGTGGACGCCGCCCTGCATCATCAAAGCACCACACCTGAAGAAGCAGAGGGGCCGAAGATCGGCCAAGTGCTGGTGAACCAGAAGGCCGTACAGCGGCAGGTGGTGGACGCGGCCCTGGACAAGCAAAAGCAGGTGAAGGATCACAAGGCCGCCGAAGGCGCCCTGATCCGCGTCAATGCCGAAAAGCTGGATGAGCACATCAACCTGATCGGCGAACTCATCATCGCCTCGGCCAGCGCCAGCCTGATCGCCCAACGAGCCGGCATCCCGGATCTACTGGAAGCCGCAGCGCGACTCTCGCGGTTGGTGGAGGAAGTGCGCGACTCGGCCCTGACCCTGCGCATGGTGCAGATCGGCGCCACCTTCAACAAATTTCAGCGGGTGGTGCGCGACGTTTCCGCCGAGTTGAACAAGGACATTCGCCTGGAAATCTCCGGTGCTGAAACCGAGTTGGACAAGACCGTGGTGGAGAAGATCGGCGACCCGCTCACCCATCTGGTGCGCAACTCCATGGACCACGGCATCGAGCCCGCCGACGTGCGCGAAGCGCGGGGCAAGCCAGTCCACGGAACCATCCATCTCAATGCCTATCACGACTCAGGCAGCATCGTCATCGAGGTATCCGACGACGGTGGCGGTCTCAACAAAGAGCGCATCCGCGCCAAGGCCATTGAGCGGGAACTCATCAAGCCAGACCAGATACTTTCCGACTCCGAGCTTCACAACCTGATTTTTGAAGCCGGCTTCTCCACCGTGGAAAAGGCAAGCAACCTGTCCGGGCGCGGCGTCGGTATGGACGTGGTGCGGCGGAACATCACCGCCCTGCGAGGCACAGTGGAAATCGACAGCAGAGAGGGCATCGGCACCACCATGCGCGTGCGTCTGCCCCTGACACTGGCCATCATCGATGGTTTCCTGGTGGGCGTCGGCGGTTCATCCTTCGTGGTGCCGCTGGAGATGGTGGTGGAATGCGTGGAGCTGTCTGACGAAGAAACCCAGGCAGGCCAAGGCCGCGATCATCTGAATCTACGCGGTGAGGTGTTGCCCTTCATCCGCCTCAAACACCTCTTCGACATTCCAGAAATACAGCCGCCCTCCTCCGATAACGAGGACGAGGATTTCGGTCTGAACCAAAGTGTTCTGACCAACAGAAACACCACGGGCGTTGTCCTCACCCCGGAAGGCGCCGCCGCACTCGCCGCCGACCCGGAACTGGCCTTCATCCTCAACCCGGTCAAGCGCGAAAACGTGGTCGTCGTCCAGTACGCGGGCCATCGCGCCGGGCTGGTGGTGGAAAACCTGATGGGCGAATTCCAGACCGTGATCCGTCCGCTGGGGATGGTCTTCAGCGGCCTCCATGGCATCAGCGGTTTCACGCTCCTGGGCGATGGCCGCGTGGCCTTGATCCTCGACGTACCAGGGCTGGTCAAGCTGGTCGCCACCGAAGAACACCAACGTCAACTCCATGCCGCACCGCCCAGCGGAGGCCCATCGTGATTCAGCACTCGCACTCGCCACCAACACGTACAAATCGGCGCAGCCGGTTTCGTGAGCTTTCTGATTTGACCGCATCCCACTCTTTCACGCTTGTCGTTCGGGGGTAATCAAAATGACCGTTACCAAGAAAATGGCTCTGCTCGTGCTTTCTGCACTGGCGGGCATCGTGATGCTGACCGGCGTCATCCTTTACCAAATGGGCAGAGTTTTCGAGTCTGCCTCCTACGGCACCGTAAACGTGGTGCCTAGCCTCGTGATACTGGACGACATTCGCAAGAACTACCTCCGAACCCGCATGCAGATGACCAACTATCTGCTGGCGAACGACGAGACCAAGGCAGCCGAAGCAGAGTCCGCACTCAGAACCAACCGCCAAGCCGTTACCGATCTCCTTCGGAAATACGAAACCAACGGCTGCGAGGGTGCATCCTGCGTCACCGACGAGAAGGACAAGGCCATTTTCGAGAAGATCAAGGCGGACTTCGCCGAGGCCAACGGGAAACTTGACCCCATCCTTGCCGAAGCCAAAGCAGGCCGCAAAGACAAGGCGCAAGACATGCTGTTCAAGCTGAATGGCCCCATGGAAGCCATCGCCCAGGCGATCAATGAAGACTTTGAATACAACGCCTCGCTCAGCAAGAAGTTCATGGATGAAGCCAGATTGGAAAAGAGCGCGATGTTGTCCATGTCCTTACTGATTGCAACGGCAGTACTGAGTGCTGTCGCAGGACTGGGATGGTTCATCACCCGCAGCCTGCTCAAGCAGCAGGGCGGCGAGCCGGCCCTTGCGACTGAAATCGCCAACCGCATTGCGGCTGGCGATCTGGACGTCAAGATCGAGTTGGCAAGCGGCGATACGGACAGTCTCATGGCAGCGATGAAGCGCATCACCACCGCGCTGAAGGCGCTGATGGCGGACATCGACGCACTCACCGTGGCCTCTACCGAAGGGCGACTGGACCAACGGGGCGATGCCAGCAAGCATCAGGGCGACTACGGCAAACTCATGCTGGGCATCAACAAGATGCTCGACGCCATCCTGCTCCCCATCGGCGAAGGCAACCGCGTGTTGCGCCTGATCCGTGGCGGCAACCTGCGCGAGCGGGTGGAGATCGAATGCAAGGGCGATCACGAGAAGATGAAGCAGGCCATCAATGGCGTACATGGCTGGCTTACCGACCTAGTGGCCTATGTGACCAAGATTTCCAATGGCGATCTGACGGCCACCATGGACAAAGCCTCCGACCAGGATCAGATCCACGAGTACCTGGTGACGCTGAAGAAGAACATCCAGACGCTGGTGGACGATGCCAACATGCTTTCCAAGGCCGCCGTTGAAGGCAAGCTCGCCACTCGCGCCGACGCCAGCAAGCATCAGGGCGATTACCGCAAGATCGTCGAAGGGGTGAATGGCACCCTCGATGCCGTGATCGGCCCCCTCAACGTAGCCGCTGGTTACGTTGACCGCATATCCAAGGGCGATTTGCCACCCAAGATCACCGACAACTACAACGGCGATTTCAACGCCATCAAGAACAACCTCAACCAGGCCATCGACGCCATCAGCAGCATGGTGGCCGAAGCCGCCAACCTTGAGAAAGCGGCCATCGAAGGTCGCCTGGCAACCCGTGCCGACGCCAACAAGTACCAAGGGGATTACCGCAAGGTGGTGGTAGGCGTAAACAACTGCCTCGACGCGGTGATCGGCCCCCTCAACGTCGCTGCCGGTTACGTGGACCGCATCTCTAAGGGCGACATCCCGCCCAAGATCACCGACAACTACAACGGCGACTTCAACACCATCAAGAACAACCTGAACCAAGCCATCGACGCGGTGAACAAGCTGGTGGCCGACGCAACCATGCTGTCCCAAGCGGCCATTGACGGCAAGCTCGCCACACGGGCCGATGCGTCCAAACATCAGGGCGACTTCAGCAAGATCGTCGATGGCGTCAATGCCACGCTGGATGCGGTGATCGGGCCACTCAACGTGGCCGCCGGTTACGTGGACCGCATCTCCAAGGGCGACCTCCCACCCAAGATCACCGACAACTACAACGGCGATTTCAACGCCATCAAAAACACCCTCCATCAAGCCATCGACGCCATCAGCAGAATGGTGGCCGAAGCGGCCAACCTAGAGAAAGCTGCCATCGAGGGCCGCTTGGCAACCCGTGCCGATGCCAGCAAGTATCAAGGCGATTATCAAAAGGTGGTGGTTGGGGTGAACA
>DASUJA010000059.1:0-4515 GCA_036279515.1 Rhodocyclaceae bacterium
CTCGGCGTGGGAGAAGCGCCCGTGGTGTTCCTGCTCGCCTTCACCGCCACCTGGCCCATCGTGCTCAACGTGGCAGCAGGCGTGGCGGCCATCGACAAGCAGTGGATCACCCTGGCGGAGAGCATGGGCGCCACTCGTACCGAACGCCTGTGGCATGTGACCGTGCCCGCCATCGCCGCCCATCTGCTCACGGGCATCCGCCTCGCCATCGGCCTCATCTGGGTGGTGCTGGTACCGGCGGAAATGCTGGGCGTGAATGCGGGGCTCGGCTACTTCATTCTCGACACGCGGGACCGCATGGCCTACGGCGAACTGATGGCCAGCATCCTGTTCATCGGCCTTCTCGGTTTTCTGCTGGATTGGCTTGCCCGGTGGGCGCACCGCCGCTGGGCCGGAATTTGAAACTCTGTGAAGGAACCCATCATGACCGACACCGCATTCATCGAAGCCGAACAACACGTTGATCAAAGCGCGGCCATTGCCCAACTCATCGCCCGCGAACTGGCGCCCAAGGTGTGCGCCATCGACATCGAGGGCGAGTATCCCGAGCAGTTCCTGCGCAAGCTCGGCGCCCTGGGCGGCTTCGCCGACGTGGTGGCCCCGGCCTTCGGCGGCAGCGGCAAGGGCCTCGCCGCCACCATCGGCACCATGAGCAAGGTGGGCGAAACCTGCCTGTCCACGGCATTTGCGGTCTGGTGCCAGACGGCCTGCGCCCGCTACATCCAACTCTCGGACAACGAAGCCGCCAAGGCGGAGTTTCTGCCCCGCCTCGCCACCGGCGAGCAATTGGGCGGCACGGGCTTGTCCAATACCATGAAGTCCTTCTGCGAGATCGAACGGTTTCTGCTGACTGCAAAACCCGTCGATGGCGGCTACGTGGTCAACGGCACTTTGCCCTGGGTTTCCAACCTGGGAGACAACCACGTCTTTGTCACCGGCTGCCCGGTGGAAGGGGACGGACGGCTGGTGTTCTTCATCGTCCGCTGCGACCAGCCCGGATTCCGCTTGATCGACGGCGCCGAATTCACGGCCCTGGAAGGCACCCGAACCCTGGCTTGCCAGTTCCGGGAAGTCTTCATCGAAGGCGCGCGAGTGCTCGCCCATCCTGATCATTCGGCGGCCTATCTCCAAAAAATCCAGCCCGGCATGGTGCTGGCGCAACTGGGCATGGGCATCGGCCTGATCCGCGATTGCGTCCGGCTGATCGAAAGTGTCGGCCGCACCCACGAGCACATCAACTGCTACGAGAAGGATCAGGCCGATGAATTGAAGGCGACCCTGGCCGGTGCGGAGAAAGAAGTGCTGCGACTGGCCGCAGTCCTCGACGGCAACCCGGCGCCCGACCAACTCCCAGCTATCTTCACGGACGTGCTGCGCATCCGCCTCGCCGGCGGCGAGCTGTCCCTGCGCGCCGCCAACGCCGCCATGCTGCACCAGGGCGCCCGCGGCTATCTGAAGAACGCCACCGCGCAACGCCGGCTGCGCGAGGCTTATTTCATCGCCATCGTGACGCCCGCTTTGAAACACCTGCGCAGGGAAATCGCCCGCCGAGAAGCGACCTGATCGCTCTCCATCAGCCATCGGGAACGCCGCAATCGCAGAAGTGATTGCGGCCTGATCGGCAAAACCCTATAGTGCAATCATTGCTTGCACTTTTAGGAGTCTCCCATGGCGACCAATCTCGTTGTCCGCAATGTGGATGAAGAAGTCTCCATTGCCTTGAAACAACTCGCGGCCGCCCACGGACGCAGCGCCGAAGCGGAGCATCGCGAGATTCTGCGATCCGCCTTGCTGCGCCCCAAGCGCAAGTCCCTGGCCGAGGTGCTTGCCCACATGCCTAACGTCGGCGAAGACGCCGATTTCGACAGCCGCAAGGGCTGAAGTCTTCTGACCTATCGTCCATGTATCTGGTCGACACCAACGTCATCAGCGAAGCACGCAAGGGGGCCAAAGCGGACTCAGGCGTGCGCGCGTTCTGGCGCGGTGCCGACGCGGCGCAGCTTTACCTTTCCTCCATCACCATCGGCGAGATTCGTCGCGGCGTGGAAAACATTCGCCACCGGGGCGACCAGGCTCAGGCAGAAAAGCTGGAGCAATGGCTTAACCTGATCGTCGACGCCTACTCGGACCGCATCCTGAATTTCGATCTTGAATGCGCCCAAGCCTGGGGCAAACTCATGTCGCCCCATCCGCAGCACCCCATCGACAAGCAGATTGCCGCCATCGCGCTGCTGCACGACCTGACCGTAGTCACCCGCAACACGGCCGACTTCGACCGTACCGGCGTGAAGCTGTTCAATCCCTATCAATCCTGATTTCCAGACGCCACCCGTGACCCATCCCGCCCACACCTTTACGTTGATCTTCCTCGCTGCCATTGCTCTCTCTCTCGGTCTGCGCCTGTGGCTGGGCCTGCGCCAAATGGCCCATGTGCGCGGTCATCGGGCTGCGGTGCCGGCGGAATTCGCCACGGCCATCAGCCTCGCCGATCATCAAAAGGCCGCCGATTACACCTGCGCCAAAACCCGCCTGGGGTTGATCGAAACCGCCGTCGGTGCGGCGCTGCTGCTGGCCTTCACTCTGGGCGGTCTGCTCCAGGTCTGCGCGGATTTCGCCCAGGCTTGGTTCGCCACGGAGAGCTACGCCTTCGGCCTGGCCCTGTTCGCTGCCGTGGGCGTGATCGGCTTCGTCGTCGATCTGCCTTTCGGCCTCTACCGGACCTTCGTGCTGGAACAACGTTTCGGCTTCAACAAGATGACGCCGGCGCTTTTCATCGGCGACATGGCGAAGCAACTGCTGCTCACCGTCGTCATCGGCGGCCCGGTGCTGCTGGCGGTGCTGTGGCTCATGGACCGCATGGGCGCCAATTGGTGGCTCTACGTCTGGCTGTTCTTCATGGGCTTCAATCTGCTGGTGTTGATGCTCTACCCCACGGTGATCGCGCCCCTGTTCAACAAGTTCTCGCCCCTCACCGACGAGGCCCTAAAGACCCGCATCGAAGCCCTGCTGGCCCGCTGCGGCTTCGCCTCCAAGGGTCTGTTCGTGATGGACGGCTCCAAGCGCTCCGCCCACGGCAATGCGTATTTCACGGGCATCGGCCGCAACAAGCGCATCGTCTTTTTCGACACCCTGCTGGGGAAGCTGGCGCCCGAGGAAGTGGAAGCGGTGCTGGCCCACGAGCTTGGCCACTTCAAGCATCGCCACGTGGTGAAGCGCATCGTGCTGATGGCGGCCCTCTCCCTCGGCTTCCTCTGGCTGCTGGCGCAACTAATGAACACCGGCTGGTTCTACCAAGGTCTCGGTGTGGGCACCGAGGGCACCGCCATGGCCCTGGTGCTGTTCTCCCAGGCCTTGGGTGTTTTCACCTTCCCCTTCTCGCCGGTGATGTCCGCCCTCTCCCGCCGCCACGAATACGAGGCCGACGCCTACGCCGCGCGCCAAGCGAGCGCTACCGATCTGGTGACGGCCCTGGTCAAGCTCTATAAAGATAATGCAGCTACTCTCACCCCGGACCCGCTGCATTCCACTTTCTACGACTCCCATCCGCCCGCCAGCCTGCGCATCGCGCGCTTGAAGGCATAGGTGGAAAACTCGGGAGTCAGGAGAAACACCATGACTGAAACCGTCTGCGATCTCGCCAAAGGCAAATGCAAACCCTGTGAAGGCGGCGTGCCCGCCCTCACCGACGCCCAAGCCGACGCACTGCTCCAGCAGCTTTCCGGCTGGGCGCGCGACGGCAAGCTGATCCGCAAGAATTTCCGCTTCAAGAACTACTACGAGACCATTGCCTTCGTGAATGCCACTGCCTGGATTTCCCATCGGGAAGATCACCACCCCGACATCACCGTGGGCTACAACGCCTGCACCGTGGCCTACCAAACCCATGCGGTGGGCGGCCTTTCTGAAAACGACTTCATCTGCGCGGCAAAGATCGATGCCCTGTTTGCACTGTGACGGCCGCTTTGAATAAGCGCGTCCAGGGCACCATCGTCGCCGCCTTCGGTCGGCAATACGAAATCCGGCTGGACGACGGCGGCAGCCTCACCGGCATTCCGCTCGGCAAGAAGAGCCCCTACGCCTGCGGCGACCGGGTGGAACTGGAACGTTCGTCACCCAACCAGGGCCAGATCCTGCGGCACCTGGAGCGCACGTCGCTGCTCTATCGCAGCGATCAATGGAAGCAGAAGCTCATCGCCGCCAACGCCACGCAACTGGTGCTGGTCTGCGCCACGGAACCGGGCTTTTCGGACGAGTTGCTGAGCCGCGCCCTGGTGGCCGCCGAGCATGACGGCATTGCCACGTTGATCGTGCTCAACAAGTGCGACCTACCCACCAATCTGGAAGCTGCTCGCGCCCAACTGGCGCCCTATGCGGCCTTGGGCTGTCCAGTGATCGAACTCTCTGCCCGCTTCGACGCAGCGCCGCTACGGGAGCGGCTTCACGGCCACACTAGCGTGCTGGTGGGGCAGTCGGGCATGGGTAAATCCACCCTCATCAACGCCCTAGTGCCCGGCG
>DASUJA010000060.1:0-8016 GCA_036279515.1 Rhodocyclaceae bacterium
CTCCGCGCCCCGTGGCCTCATGACGGAAATCGTCGCAGCTCGCGGCGGCCATTGCGTGCCCCTTCATGGCGGTGTGATTGCAGCCTATTTCGGCTATCCCGTGGCCCACGAATTCATGCCGCGCCGCGCCGTCGAAACGGCCCTCGACATCATGACCAAGTTATATGTCTACCCGGACGTATCGGCATCCATGGGACTGCATACCGGCTGGATGTTGGCCGACAGCCAGCTTGCTCTGCCCGACGTGGCGGGCGACATCACGCGGCGTGCCGGGGATCTGGCTGATCGGGGAGAAGACCACCATGTGCAGGCGACGCAGGAACTGGCCGCCGCCTTGAAAGGCTTCTTCCATTTTGAAGCCCTCGACTCGGATCGGGTACGCGTGATCGGCAAAACTCGGGCAACCCACCGGCTCGAAGCCGCCGACGAGTTGACGCCCCTGGTCGGACGCAGGGAAGAAATTCGCGAGCTGCTTGGGCTCTGGGAGCGCGTCCAGGAAGGGGGCTTCCTGCGTGTGGCGATCCAGGGCGAACCGGGCATCGGCAAGTCGCGGCTCCTGGCGGCCATGAGCGATGCCGTGGTCCAGCGCGGTGGCGTGGTTCGCGCCCTGCGTTGCGACGCCGATGAAACCCAGACCCCATACTCGCCCCTGGTGGATTTCCTTCGTCGCCGCTACGGCGACGATCCGTCGGGTGATGCGGAGGGACGCCTTGCCGTCCTGGAGGCAGCCCTGCGCCGGGAAAGCGACGGCTTGGCTGCGCACCTGCGTGCGCATTTGTCCGCCATCGCCGCCTTGCTGCACCTGCCCTCCGCCCTGGATGCCCTGGTGGATGTGGCCGAGCGTAAACGCCGCATCGAAGCCTCGCTCCTCGCTATCCTCACCAACGCATCGCCTGCCGTCTCTTGTCTCCTGACCGTGGAGGACGTGCACTGGATCGACCCGTCCACCCTTGGCCTGCTGGAGCAACTGGTCCAGCGTCCCGCAGCTGCCCATGGTCCGACCCTGATGCTCGTACTCACCTCCCGCACCGCCGTTTCGTTGCCAGGTGTGCAGGGGCTGACCTTGTCCCGCCTGTCTCGTCGCCATGCCCTTGAAATGGCCCATCGAGTGGCCGGCGCCGGCAATCTTTCTGCCGATCGGGTGGCGGGTATCGTCGAGCGAACGGATGGCATACCGCTGTTCATCGAGCAAGTGATGCGCGGTGGCGTGGACGGAAGTGCCACCGATATTCCCCTCACCCTGCGCGACCTGCTCGCCGCCCGTCTGGCGACTTTGGGCGATGGGCTGCGTCTTGCCCAGTGCGCGGCCATCATCGGGCGCGAATTCGATGCCGCCATGTTGGCGCACCTGAGCGAATCGCCACGGGAGGCCTTGGACCGTGGCCTCGTCCATCTGCGCCGCAGCGGTCTGATCGTTGACAAGGGCGAAGGACGTTTCAGCTTCAGCCACGCCCTGATCACCGATGCAGCTTATCTGTCCCTGCCGGCACCGGAGCGCCGGGCCTTGCATTTGCGTCTGGCGCGCTTGATCGAGTCCGTGACTCCGACATGGGCCGCCGACCATCCTGAAACCGTGGCCCGGCACCTGGACTTGTCCGCTCATCCAGATGCCACCGCTGCCTGGCTCAAGGCGGGTGCTTTCATGGTGGCCCAGTCCGCCTTCGCCGAAGGCCTCGCCCATTTCGAGTCAGGGCTTGCTGCGCTGGATCGGGTGCAGGACGACAGTCGGCGCGCTGATCTGGAGTTCCGCTTGCGCATCGCCATCGGCAACGGCTTGATGGCGCTCAAGGGATACGGCAGCGAAGAGTCCCATGCCTCCTTCCTCAAGGCCCAGGCCTTGAGTAACCGTCTCTCCAATGATGCGGATCTGTTCCAGCTCATGTGGGGCCTGTGGCTCGGTGGCCGCTCGGCCACGGGCGAATCGCCGCCCCTGGAGTTTCTGGAAAAGCTCGCCCAGGTGGCGGAAGGCTCCAACGATCCCGCCGTTCAGTTGCAGCTCCACTATGCCCACGGCAACAACTATTTCTGGATCGGCAAGCAGCATCTGGCGCGTCAGCACTTCGATGCGGCCTACGCCCTCATTCCTCGGGTGGATGGCGCTGTTCTGGCCGCCCAGTACGGCGAGGATGGCTGCGTCACGACCCGTGCGCTGCTGGCCTGGGTACTCTGGATTCAGGGCGACCCGGTAGCCGCCGAAGCCATGAGCGCGGAAGCGGTGGCCGCCGGCAGAGCCCTGGGTCATGCCCATACCTTGGGCTTTGCCATGACGACTGCCGCATTGCTGTACCGATTCCTTGGGCTGCCCGAAAGAGTGGCGGAGATTTGTCTCGAACTCTCCATTCTGTCTGAAGCCAATGGCATGTTGCTCTGGCAAGCGGCGGCTGCGGCCATGCTCGGATGGGCGCGTGCCACGGATGGCGATGAGGAAGGGCTGGCCTTGATCCGCATGGGCCTCGCCGGTGCCCAGCAGGCCATGCTCATCGTCGAGACCACCTTCCTTGCCTTCCTGGCGGAAAGCCTCTGTCGCTTGGGTCGTCCCGACGAAGCGCTGCCCGTGGTGGAGGAAAGCATTGCCAAGGCCTTGCTGCGAGAGGACGTGTACTACCTTTCCGAGTTTCTGCGCCTCAAGGGCGAGATTCGTCTCCGTGTGGAAGGAGATGAAGCCCAGGCCGAAGCCTGCTTCCGCGAAGGCTTGTCCCTGGCGCGGCAGCAGGGCGCGCGGATGCTGGAACTGCGTAATGCCATGAGTCTGGCGTCGCTCCTGCACCATCAGGGCCACAGGAAGGCAGCCAGAGAGATCCTGGCGCCCTGCTGCGAGGCCTTCGACCACGTGGCGCCCTATCCCGACATCGCCGCCGCCCGTCATCTGCTGGCGAGCATCTCAACGGGATAGCCCGTCTTCCACTCGCCGTTTGTGCCGTAGGCATTTTCTGCCAACGCTGTGCAAACGGAAGATTCCTATGATCCGCCTCCGCCGTCCCTCATCGGGAGAAGGGTGCGTGCTTCGTTGCCGCGCCCGGTGCATATCTTCTATCGGAAAGGTGGACCTTGCTTACTTCGTTCCGCAAACCCCGCAAATCTTTTAGCAGGCGCAAATCGCTCCTGCTCCTGCCCCTGCTTGCCCTCGCCATGGGCGCGTGGGCGGATGACGATGTGCCTGCATCGCCGCTACGCTTCTCGGGTTTCGCCACACTGGGCATGACCCACAACGACAACGCTCAGGTGGGGGCCATTTACTCCAGCGCCCAGCGCCATCCGGCGAACAAGGGCTGGTCGCCCAATCTGGATACGGTGGTCGGCTTGCAGGCAGACTGGCAGATTCAGGACGGCACTTCCGTCACCGTGCAGGGCGTTGCTCGGGCCGGCAATGACGGCGATCCCGAATTGCGCATGGCCTATGTGCGCCAGCAATTGACCAACGAAACGGCCTTGCGCGTGGGTCGTATCCGCAGCCCCCTGTTCTTCGACTCGGACGTGTCCGAGATCGGTTACGCCTACATGATGGTGCGCCCCCCCATGGTCCTCTACGGCACCATGAACAGCGTCGCGGGCCTGGATGGCGGCGATCTGCAATGGCGCCATTCCTTCGGCGACGTGGCGGTCATGCTTCAGGGCTACTACGGCAACTACGGGTACAAGCACCGCTTCTACAACTTGAGTCCCGTGGCCGAGGCCGATGCTCAGTTGGACAACATCCGCGGTCTGGCGATCACCGCGTCGCTGCCCAAAGTCACCATGCGCGTGTCCCGCACTTGGGTGGATCGTTACTCCATGCGATCGGCCCAGGTGAGTCAAGTCAATTCGGGCCTTGGGCAAGTGTCCTCGGGATTGCTGTTGGCCGCGCAGAATCCATTTCTGCCACCTGCCATGGCTGCCGGCCTAACCAACGAGGCCAACCAGATTGCCGGCTTAAAGAATCCCTTCGACAACAAGCCGATCTACACCAGCGTTGGTTTCGATTCCACGCTGGACAACTGGCGTCTGCTCGGCGAGTGGACTCAGCTCGATTCCCAATCCCGGATGGTGGGCAAGTACGAAGGTTTCCACCTGACTACCGGCTACAGCCTCGGCGATTTCACGCCCTACGTCTCCGTTGCCCGCTACGAGCGCAAGAGCAAGGCACTGGACACCAGCGCCTTCGTCGCCACGGGCATGGACCCCACGCTTGACGCGGCAATCGCGCAAATGAAGGCTGGCCTGGATCAGTCGGCTCAATACGCCAACCTCTCCACCCGTTCCATCAGCTACGGCGTGCGATGGGATTTGCGCGACAACATGGCATTGAAGGTTCAGTACGACCGCATGACAACGCCGAATGCCATGGTGCCCGGCTACTTCGCCGTCAAATCGTTACCCATCGACAACAAGGTGAATCTCCTCACCGTTGCCCTTGATATGGTGTTTTAAAGGACATGAACATGAGGTTTGCCAAATTTGCTCTTCTGGCCCTGGTCCTTGCCAAGGGTGCCTTGGCTGACGAACAGGTCGTCGTCATCGCCAACAACCAAGCTCCCGTCGAAAAGGTGAGTTCCGATCAAGTCACTCAAATCTTCCTGCGGCAGGTACAGACGTGGCCGGATGGTAGGGCCGTCTATCCAGTGGATATCAAGGAAGGTTCGTCCCTGCGTAATGAGTTCTACAGCAAGGTGACGGGTAGAAGCCCGAACCAGTTGCGTGCCTACTGGGCACGCCAAGCCTTTACTGGCATGGGACTCCCTCCCAAGCAGGTGGCATCAGCCGATGAAGCCAACAAGACGGTGCGCAGTACGCCGGGAGCCATCGGCTATGTGGGCAAGAAGGAAGCCGACGGCCCCGTGAAGGTCGTTCTCGACCCCGGTAAGTGAGTGCCTTGAGCGAGGAGCAATCCAAGGCTTCTGCACCGGCCAGCCGGTCCCTCTCGGACCGGCTGCTGGCGCCCACCGTCTGGCTGTCCGGACGGCTTAGCTTTTCACGCAAGTACCTGCTGATCGGCATCGTCGTTTTCGTTGCCTTGGCTTTGCTGTGCGCCCCCCTGCTCAAGCAATCCCGCGAGAGCCAGCAGATCGCAAGGGTGGAGCGCCAGGGCTTGGCCCTGTTCGTGGTCCAGTCCGATGCGCTGGCTGCTCTGGTGGTACAGCGCAGTCGCGCCGTGGCGGGGGATACGGAGTTACCCCCTTCCCTTGGCGACAGCATGGACGCCCTGGTTGCTCAAGCTCGTCGAAGCAACATGGGCGATCAGGCCAATCGGCTTGAAACCAGCTGGCGCCAGGCCAGCACGTTGGGTGCCCAGGAAGCCCCCCAGCAACGCTTTGCCGCGCTTACCGGCGCCATCAATGCCCTTCTCGGCCTGATGCGGGAGAACGCCCGCACCCATCGCCTCAACGTGGATCACGATCTGGATGCCACGTCCGACATGCTCTCCAACCGCTTGCCCCTGGTGTTGGAGACTCTGGGTAAGCAGCAGGATGCTCTGACCCTCAATACCGGCGAGATGGCGTCCTATGCCGTGGGCGCTCAGGTGGTGCTGGCCGAATCCATTTCCGGGCTCAAGGCGGGTGTCGCCCAACTGGCTGCCCGCACTCGCGATGGCGCAATGCTGACCCAGAGTCTCGGGCGTTTGCTGGACGGCATTGGTCGCCAGCAGGACGCCGCCGACAAGGCCCTGGACGACCCCAAGGCCATCGCCGAACTGCACAAGCTCGCCACCAGCAATCTGCAATTGGCCGACATCCTGTTGAAGGATGCGGCGGCGGCGGCAGATGATTTTCTTGCGTCGCGCATCGCCGATCTGGAGCGGGACGAGTGGGTCATCGCCGCGCTGCTGGTGGGCGCGGTTTGCGCCATTGCCTACTTGTTCGCGGGCATCTACTTCTCAACCCTGCGTTCCCTCAAAAGCCTGTCCGAGGGCACGGCAGCGTTTTGCAGCGGCCACCTGGATACACGGGTCAAGATCGACACCCAGGACGAACTGGTGCTGGTGGCGGGCAACTTCAACACCATCGCGTCGGAAGTGGAGCGCTTGCTGGAAGTGATTCGTGAGCAGAACGAATCCCGCCAGCGGGAACTGGAAACCCTGGTGCAAATCCGCACCGCGGAACTGGCGGACAAGAACGAGCAGTTGCTCTCGGCAGGAGAGCGGGTGAACGAAGAGTTGAATCTCGCCCGCAACATGCAGCTCGCCATCCTGCCCCACAACTTCCCCGACGAATCCGACTGGTCCGTCCACGCCGCCATGTTCCCGGCGCGGGAACTGGGCGGCGATTTCTACGATTGCTTTCCGCTCTCCGACGGGCGCTACGGCATCCTGGTGGCTGACGTATCCGGCAAGGGCGTGGGCGCGGCCTTTTTCATGGCCGTCTCACGCACGGTGATTCTCGACTTGGCCATGACGGGCCGCGCACCTTCAGAAGTCTTCGTTCGGGCGAACGATTCCCTGTGCGAACGCAATCCCATGGAGCTGTTCGTCACGGCCTGCTATGCCATCTACGATCCACGCGACGGCAGTCTCATCTACGCCAACGCCGGCCATCATCCGCCCTTGCTGCGTAAGGCTTCGGGTCACGTGCAGACGCTGCCCTGCGTGATGGATACCGCCCTCGGCGTCATGCCGGGTCTCGACTACTCCGACGAGCGCCACACCCTGGCCCCCGGAGATACCTTGCTGCTCTACACCGACGGCGTCACCGAGGCATTCTCCAACGATAATGAAGCCTACGGCGACGACAGGCTCCACGCCTGGTTCTCCGCAGCCCAGCCCAGCCACGGTGCTGCCGCCCTCAACGAGGGCTTGGTGCGAGACGTGGCTGATTTTGTACGGGGCGCCGAAGCTTCCGATGACTTGACCTGCTTGGTCCTTTGTCGAAAACAACGAGGTTCGATCATGGATACGCCGCACATGCAATTGCGCGACAAAACCCTCCTCTTGGACTACCAACTTCCCTCGAAGGTAGAGGAGATCGCCAAGCTGGCGGAAGCCATCGATCAGGCGCTTCCCGATAGGCCCGATCTGGCTTTCTCCGCCAACCTCTGTCTGGAAGAGCTGATCACCAACACCATCGTCCACGGCTTGAAGGGCGCCCCGGATCGGACACTCTACGTGCAGCTCAACCTGTCCGACGAGTGGCTGGAGATCGTGGTCAAGGACGACGCGCCGCCCTTCGATCCCTTCGCCGACGCGCCCGTGCCCGATACCGAACTGGGCGTGGATGAGCGCTCCATCGGCGGCCTCGGCGTGCATCTGGTCAAGTCCATGATGGACGAGAGCCAAGCCTATTACGACGGCAGCGGCAATCTCATCGTCCTGCTCAAGACACTCAAGCAAGAAAACTGATTCCCTTTGGAGCATCCCACCATGACATTCCGTTCCGAGATTACCGACAACAATGGCACCTTCGAGGCGGTGATCGCTGGCCGTCTGGACAGCGCCACGTCGAGCGGTTTTGAGAAGTCTCTACAAGAACTCTTTGGTCGCCCCAAGGTGCGGGTCTTGATCGACTTCGCCGCCCTTGACTACGTGTCCAGCGCCGGCCTGCGCGTCGTTCTCATGGCTGCCAAGCGCGCAAAGCAGGCCCAGGGTGAGCTGGTTCTGTGCGGCCTACAGCCCCACGTGAAGAGCGTGTTCGAGATCAGCGGCTTCCTCAAGATCCTCACCGTGGTGGATGATCGTGCCGCTGCCGTGGCTAGGCTTCAAGGCTGAGCGATAGGGCCGAAATCGGCGCGGCGTTGATTCGCTGTCGTTACCTGGGTGCAACGAAAGTGTTGAAAGTGTTCCGTTCGTGGTGAGCTTGTCGAACCATGAACGGCGCTCCAAACGCCCTTCGACAGGCTCAGGGCGAACGGACTACGTTTGGCGTCCGTCAGCCCCCTTACTCGCCGCTACCTCGCCGGTTTGACAAGCCCGCCGCCCCTCGGTAGCCTTCACTCCGTTGCGCCACTTTGACCTCAGCTTGCGGGCGCTTAATAAATACGGCTAAAGCGAGACAGGGCAAGCCCTCCTACCGAGCCCGGTCCGCTATCCAGCCGACCGGGTTTTGTTTT
>DASUJA010000061.1:0-3835 GCA_036279515.1 Rhodocyclaceae bacterium
TAAAGCCGGTCGCTAACGTTCGCAGACTATCGGCGCCGCTGAGTTGGGCATACACCATCGCCACAAGCTGATCCCAGCAGCTAAAGCCTTTGCAGTGCCTCTCCGCTTGATGGTGTGCCACCGAGCGATCAAATTCCCCGCGGGGAATCTCTTTCAATAATTCCTGCATTCGGCTTATCCTGAACATGTTGCGGCTCCGGTTAATTGAGTTGGCGCTCAGAGGTTTACCCCCTATAACCAGATGCCGCAACGCTCTCGGCAAAATACAAAAAATTTATTCCGGACAGCAGTGGGCTTTCGCCGGGATGACGACATAACTTCGATTTAGGGTATCGGGCCATTTATTCCGGACAGTAGCGTGTGCCCCGGGATGATGGCGCCCCTTCGACTTTCCGCCCCTCGACGTGCTACTTCGAGAGCACGCTCAGATAAGCGAAGTTGTTCAACCGAAGGCCGGGGACAAGGGCCGCTCTGGCGGTGAGTGAGTGCAAGGTGTCGACGGTATCGGGGCGGTTGGAAATGAATTCCCAATTTTTGATCGGCGGCGACGGACGTTCCCTGGCTGCACGCAGGGCCGCGAGGAGTTCGGTTGTTTCCGGCTTGTGCGCCACGTATCCCTCGTTGATGAGGGCGGCTGCTTGGAATCGGAGAGCGCCGCACAAGGCTTGGTGCACCGGCACGTCTTCGATGGCGCGGCGATGCTTGGTCTCGATGCGGGTGCGCAGGTCGTCGTCCAGGTAGGCCTTATTCCTCATGAACGGTGTTCCGCCCGCTTGCCATGCCTCGGGCGGGCAGCGTTGCCGGTCCGGGGTCAGTTCAAGGAACGGGTTGGGTTCCGCAGGATAGATCCGGCATGCCGCGGGTCTGCGTTCGTATATCCGGCAGACATTTTCGGGGGAAAGATTCGGGCAGGCATCCCCCTGGGGGGCGGCCAGGGTCACCAGCACGCGGATGGGGAGCCCGCCGGACACGGAGGGAAATGAGCGTTCTCGTCGAAAGGCCTCGATCGAGTTTGGGCGGGTGGATTCTTCGAGCCAGGGCATGGCTTCGCAAAACACCTGGACTGGGTTGCCGTCGCTGAGCCAGTCGATCGCTTCGGCCACCGATAGCGGCACCCACAGCTTCCGGCAGCACTGACCGCACTGCGTGCAATTAAAGTCGATATCCATTCGGGTTCCGCAAGCAGGTAGGCGGTCTGTCGGTGCCATCGCCAGATTCTTTCGTTCCTGGTGCCACGAGGCTGCTTGGCGTGGGCGACGCGGAGGATAGCGGAAAAGCGCGGGGCATCGGAAGGCGGCGCCATTCTTCTGGCCTCTGGGCATTTGAAGGGGCCATCTTTTGAGATAATCCCCCGCTATGACAACGCCCACCCTCACCCTGATCCGTCCCGACGACTGGCACCTGCATCTGCGCGACGGGGCTGCGCTTCAAGCCGTGCTGCCCGATACCGCTCGCCGTTTCGGTCGCGCCATCGCGATGCCCAACCTGAAGCCGCCCGTCACCACGGTGGCCCTGGCCGATGCCTATCGTCAGCGCATCCTGGCCGCGCTGCCGGCGGGCATGAGCTTCACGCCGCTGATGACCTTGTACCTGACGGACAACACGCCGGCCTCCGAGATCGACGCGGCCAAGGCCAGCGGTTTCGTTCATGCGCTAAAACTCTATCCGGCGGGTGCCACCACCAACTCCGACGCGGGTGTGACCGATCTGGCCAAGTGCCGCGCCACGCTGGCCCGCATGGAGGCCAGCGGCCTGCCCCTGCTGATTCACGGTGAAGTGACCGATCCGGCGGTGGACGTGTTTGACCGGGAAGCCGTGTTCATCGAGACGGTGCTCTCGCCCCTGCTGCGCGATTTCCCCGGCCTCAAGGTGGTACTGGAACACATCACCACCAAGGACGGCGCCGAGTTCGTGGCGTCGGCGGGCGCCAACGTGGCGGCCACCATCACCGCCCATCATCTGCTGCTCAACCGCAACGCCATCTTTGCCGGCGGCATTCGCCCGCACCATTACTGTCTGCCCATTCTCAAGCGCGAACTGCATCGGCAGGCGCTGGTGAAGGCCGCCACGTCCGGCAGTGCCAAGTTTTTCCTCGGCACCGATTCCGCGCCCCACGGCAAGAGCACCAAGGAAGCCGCCTGCGGCTGCGCCGGCTGCTACACCGCCAATGCGGGCATCGAGCTGTACGCCGAAGCCTTCGATGCGGCGGGTGCTCTGGACAAGCTGGAAGGCTTCGCCAGTCTGCACGGCCCGGCTTTCTACGGCTTGGAACCCAATGCCGACCGCATCACCTTGGTCAAGGAATCTTGGGCGGTCCCCGCATCCTTGCCCTATCTTGATAGCGACGGTCTGGTGCCCCTGCGCGCCGGCGAGACCATTGCCTGGAAGTTCAAGGGATAAGGAGCGAACCCATGCGGATGCGAAGCCTATTGCCTTTGGCGGTACTGCTGCTGGCTGGTTGCGGCACGGGGGATTCCACCTCCTACATGATCGACAACAACCGGGAGCATGCGCTGATCCTGATCCGCGACAAGCAGTGGCTGTGGAGCGATTGGGAAGTCTCCATGATCGTGGCTCGCCTGCCCGATTGCCAGCGTCGTCATCCGCTCAAGAATGTCTCCAAGGACGTGGTGTTCAAGATGGAGTTGTACGAGTCCCTTGAGGGCGGTTACATCCTCCATCAAGGCAAGCGCTGGTACGTGGCCGATACGGCTAAGTGCGACTTGCAGCAGTTCCCCGAGCCGCCCAAGGAGCCGGGCGACCTGATCGGCGTCTTCACCGACAAGGAAGACGGCCAGCTTCGCTTCAAGGCGGACGAGGAAGCCGCCAAGGCACGGGAAGCCCAGCAAAAAGCCTCCCAGGCAGCAGCCGGTGCCCCGGTGGATGGCGCTGCGGCCCAGGAGCAGCCTGCCACTACGAACCGTTGATCGCTTGATTCCAGTCGAGCTGCCGGATCAGATTCTCTACGCCCCGCTTCAGCCTTGGCTGGAGCGGGGCGTAGTCACGTTGGACGCCCTCAATGCCGATGCGGCAAGCCGTGGGCTCGTGACCGGCACCGGGCTCCCCCTGCGGTTCGAGAGTCCAACGGCCGACGGCATGAGCTACGAAGCCCGTGCCTTCCAGACTGGGCTGGTGGAAACCCGCTCCGATAACTGGCATGACCTCTTCGGCGCCTGGATATGGCTGGCCTTTCCCAAGGCGAAGGCGGCCATGAATCTGCGCCACTGGCAGGCCATGGCGGAAGAGCAGGGCGCTCGCGGCTTGGTGCGCGATGCCCTGACCCAGTTCGACGAATGCGGCGTGGTGGTGCTCTGCACTGATGTTTCCCTGTGGGAGGGCATCCGTGCCCATCGCTGGCGGGAGGTGTTTGTCGAGCGCCGTGCCGACGTGGCGCGGCATCTGCGGTTTCTTGTCTTCGGTCACGGCAGTCTCGATGCTCTGCGCACGCCCTTCGTCGGCCTCTGCGGCAAGGCGCTGTGCTTCCAGGTAGCGGAGTTGCCGGAGGCCATCGGGGATCAATTGGTGTTGGCGGATGAACTGCTGGCCGGCTTTCTCCTTGGAGAGGCCGAGCTGCATCCTCGTCGCTGGCAGCCGCTGCCCCTGCTTGGCATCCCCGGCGTTACGCCGGAGAACGAGGCTGCGGAATATTACGAAGACACCCGCCAGTTTCGCCCCCTGTCTCCCGTACAATCCGCGCCGGAAGTTCGCCAGGCAATCGCGGTTTCGCTTGCGGAATCGAGGAAAGTCCGGGCCCCATAGAGCGGGATGCTGGCTAACGGCCAGGCGTTATAAGCAGCGGCAACGCTGCCCAAGGCGACAGACAGTGCAACAGAAA